>NZ_LQPV01000069.1:0-1155 GCF_002101935.1 Mycobacterium sp. IEC1808
CTTTGGATGTCGAAATCGCCGATCACCTGGGCTACGAGCACGGTGATCCGGCGGGTCACGGCTCGGGCAATTCCCGCAACGGCCACGGCCATAAAACCGTGCTGACCACGGCCGGGCCGGTCGAACTCGAAGTTCCGCGGGACCGCAACGGCACCTTTAGCCCCGCGATCGTGCCTAAACGCAAACGCCGCCTGGGCCAGGTCGAGGACATGATCTTGTCGCTGTATGCCCGGGGCATGTCCACCCGCGATATCACCGAGCATCTGGGCGAGGTCTACGGCGCACGTGTCTCGGCAGCCACGATCTCGCGGGTGACCGACGTGGTGGTCGAGGAGATCGCCGCCTGGCAATCGCGTCCGGTCGATCCGGTGTATCCGATCCTGTATATCGATGCCATCCGCATCAAGATCCGCGACGGCGGCGTGGTGGCCAATAAGGCCGCCCACGTCGTGATCGGCGTCGATATCGACGGAATCAAGCAGGTCCTGGGCATCTGGATCCAACAAACCGAGGGCGCCAAGTTCTGGCACGGAGTGCTCACCGAGCTGCGCAATCGCGGGTGCCGCGACGCGCTGTTCGTGTGCTGTGACGGATTGACCGGGTTGCCCGAATCGATCGCGACAGTGTGGCCGGCTGCGGTGATCCAGACCTGCGTGGTGCATCTGCTGCGCTCCTCGATGCGCTACGCGTCTTACACCGACCGCCGCAAGATGGCCGTCGCGCTGCGACCGATCTACACCGCGCCCACCGAAGAGGCCGCCAAACTCGCTCTCGAGGAGTTCCGCGCTCAGTGGAAAACCAAATCTCCCGGTGCGGTGGCCGTCTGGGATCGCGCCTGGGCCGAGTTCGTGCCTTTCCTGGCGTTCCCGGTCGAGATCCGCAAGATCATCTACACCACCAACGCCATCGAGTCGCTGAACTATCAGCTGCGCAAAGTCACCAAGGCCCGCGGATCGTTTCCCTCAGACGCTGCGGCGATGAAACTGCTATACCTGGCGATCCGCAACATCAACCAGAAACGAGGTAACCAAGGACAAGGAACCTACCGCTGGACCGAAGCGCTCAACACCTTCGCCATCCAATTCCCCGACCGACTCCCACTATGACCCAAAGATGAACGGCCGCAACATCTTACACAGTTATCTTGACAGCCCC
>NZ_LQPV01000070.1:0-151153 GCF_002101935.1 Mycobacterium sp. IEC1808
GCCCCACAGCCAGCCGCCGGCCCCGCCCGCACCGCCCGCGCCGGCATTCCCGGTCGACGAGCTGCCGCCGGCCCCGCCGGCACCCCCGGCGCCCAACAGCCCGGCCGCGCCGCCGGCCCCGCCGTTTTGGCCCGTGCCGGGCGCGCCGGAACCACCGGCGCCGCCGTCGCCCAGCAACCATCCGCCGGGTGCGCCCGGCGCACCGCTCCCCGGGGTCCCGTTGGCGCCGTTGCCGATCAGCGGGCGCCCGGTGAAGGTCTGAAACGGCGCGTTGATCGCGTTGAGCAGTTGCTGCTCCACCGCCTGCAAGGGCGAGGCGTTGGCGGCCTCGGTGACGGCGTACTGGGCGGCGCTGCCGGTGAGGGCGCGCACGAATTGCTCGTGAAACGCCGCCGTCTGCGCGCTGATCGCCTGATAGACCTCGGCATGTCCGGAAAGCAGCACCGCGATCGCCGCGGACACCTCGTCCTCGGCGGCGGGCAGCAATGCCGTAGTGGGAAGTGCCGCAGTCACATTCGCCGCGTTGAGCCGCGAGCCGATCCCGGCCAGATCCGTTGCCGCCGCCGCCACGAATTCCGGTACCGCGTTCACAAACGACATCCGACACCTCCGACAGGCCCCGGCATCCCGGGCGGCTTCGATTTCGACGCGCGCGATAAAACGCTAGAAAGCTAAACATGTCGAGTTTTCGGGATCAAGACTTTTCAGGCGTTTCGGATTAATCGTTATAAAGATCGTTCGGCGTCCTTTTGATCGGCCCCATTCGGGCGATCCGGCCGCGTCAGGTCGTTGGCGGATTCATGACGAAAAGCGTTAGCCAGGGGGCGCCGGTAGGGACGCACAAGCGGACGCCGCTAGTCAGGGGGCCTGCGTACGCGGCTCCATCCGGGCGCCCCGCGACCCCGGCGTCGGAAGGCGTGATGCGGCCGCTCGATGAATTGCAATCAGGGTTTCGCTATGGGCGCGTCAATTATGAATACATTTTTGTTTGACCCGAAAGCATTAATCGAAGCCGCCACCCAATTCGGCCAGCACCAGCCGCAGCACAAGTACCGCACCGGCCTTGTCTAGTGGATCGTTGCCATTGCCGCATTTGGGGGATTGCACGCACGACGGGCATCCGCTCGGGCATTCGCACGCCTGGATCGCCGCGGCCGTCGCGCCCAGCCAGGTGCGGGCCCGGCGGAAGCCGCGCTCGGCGAATCCCGCCCCGCCCGGGTAGCCGTCGTACACGAAGACGGTCGGCAGCCCGTCGGGACCGATCGCGGTGGACAGGCCGCCGATGTCACCGCGGTCGCAGCTGGCCACCAGCGGCAGCAGGCCGATCGCCGCGTGCTCGGCGGCGTGCAGCGACCCGGGGACGCGAGGGGCATCAATGCCGTTGCGCAGCAAGGTATCCGGCGCGATCGTATACATGGCGGACGTGGTGGGCAGCACGTGCTCGGGCATGTCGAGCTCAATGAAGTCGATCACCTCCCCGGACAACCGGCGACGCAGGTAGCCGACCACCCGATGGGTGACCCGGACCGGCACCAAACCCAGGTTGACCGGCCCGAAGGTCGACCGCTCGCCGCTGCCGGTGACCACGATGTCGGTGAGTTCGCGCGCGAACGTCGCATACCCGGGATCCTCGGCGTGCACGAAGGCGATCGCGTCCTCGGTGTCCAGGGAGTCGACGACGTAGGTCTCGCCCTGATGCAGGTACACCGCCCCGGGATGCACCGTGGCCGGGGCCCGATCCACGCCGGTGCTACCCAGCAACCGCCCGGTGTCGGCATCGACGATGACGATCTGGCCGCCGGCCGAGCCGCGGATATCCACCGCCCCGTGTGGTTGTATCCCAGCGGCGGGGAAGTACTTTGCGTTGCGCCGCCGCAGCAGGCCGTCGTCGATCAGGCCCTGGGCCACCTCGATGGCACCGAAATCCCGGATCTCGGTTTCGTCCAGCGGCATTTCGGTTGCGGCGCAAAGGAGTTGGGGCCCCAGGATGTAGGGGTTGGCGGGATCGATGACGACCCGCTCGACCGGCTTGTCCAGCAGCGCGGCCGGGTGGTGGACCAGGTAGGTGTCCAGCGGGTCGTCGCGGGCGATCAGCACGACCAGCGCGCCCTGGCCCCGTCGGCCCGACCGCCCGGCCTGCTGCCAGAACGAGGCGACCGTCCCCGGAAATCCGGCGAGCACCACCGCGTCCAGTCCGGCGATGTCGACGCCGAGCTCCAGCGCGTTCGTGGTGGCCAGTCCGCGCAGCCGCCCCTCGGCCAGGGCGCGCTCCAGCGCGGTGCGATCCTCGGCGAGATAGCCGGCCCGATACGACGCGACCTTCGACGACAGGTCCGGGGCGACGTCCTCGAGCCGCGCCCGCGCGCCCAGCGCGGTCAATTCGGCGGCGCGGCGCGATCGGACGAACGTCAGCGTCTGCGCGCCCTCGGCGATCAGATCGGCCATCACCCGCGCCGCCTCGGCGCCGGCCGATCGGCGCACCGGCGCACCGTTCTCGCCGGTCAGGTCGGCCCGCAACGCGGGCTCCCACAACGCCACGGTCCGCGCGCCCTGCGGCGAACCGTCCTCGGTGACCTCCGCGACCGGGCGGCCGATGAGCTCGGCGGCCGTCGCGCCCGGCGAATCGGTGGTCGCGCTGGCGAACACCACGGTCGGGTTAGCGGAGTAGCGCTCGCACAGCCGCAACAGCCGGCGCAGGACCATCGCCACATTCGAACCGAAAACCCCGCGGTAGTAATGACATTCGTCGACAATCACGAAGCGGAGGCCGCGCAACAGCACGGCCCAGCGGGCATGGTTGCGCAGGATCGACAGATGGATCATGTCCGGGTTGGAAAACAGCCACCGCGAGCGTTCGCGCGCGAAGCGTCGCACCTCGGCGGGGCTGTCGCCGTCGTAGGCGGTGGGCGCGACGTCACGCAGCCGGGGAACGGCCGCGGTCAGCGCGTGCGCGGTGCGCAACTGGTCGTGGCCCAGCGCCTTGGTCGGCGACAGGTAGAGCACCCGGGCCCGCGGGTCCGTCGCCAGCGCGTTGAGGACGGGAAGCTGATAGGCCAACGACTTGCCCGACGCGGTGCCGGTGCTGATCACCACGTGGCGTCCGGCGTGGGCCAGTTCGGCGGCCTGGAACTGGTGCGACCACGGCGCCTCGACGCCCCGCTCGGCGAACGCGCGTACGACGTCGGGCTCGGCCCACTCCGGCCAGCCGTGCGGCCGGCCGGTGCGCGCGGGCAGCTCGGCGACGTGGCGCAGCGGACGCTCACCCGCCGCCGTTCCGGCGAGCGCGACGGCCAGCAGGTCGGCGCCGAAACTCGCCACGTGGCACCCTCCAAGGATCCGGCTGGGACTCCGACTAACGATCCGTCTGAGACGCAAGTCTGTCGCGGACGCGATGAACATGGTTGACTGATTGCGGTCGCAGCTTCTGTGTTCGTGTAAAACTTTCGCAGGAACAACGTTGCGACCGCGGTTCCTGCGAGGTTAATCGGTCGGGTGAAGTTCCGGCGACTACGCGAGGCATGGCGGTCGCAGCTGGCCCGGGGCATCGAAAGGCGGTGCCCCGCACCCATAAGAAAAGGAAAGATCGAGAGATGCCACAGGGAACTGTGAAGTGGTTCAACGCGGAGAAGGGCTTCGGGTTCATTGCGCCCGAAGACGGTTCCGCAGATGTTTTTGTCCACTACACGGAGATCCAGGGTTCGGGCTTCCGCACCCTTGAGGAAAACCAGAAGGTCGAGTTCGAGATCGGCCACAGCCCTAAGGGCCCCCAGGCCACCGGAGTCCGCTCCGTCTGAGACGAGCAGCTTCTCCGAGGAAACCCCCCGCGCAACTCCGCCCAGCGGAACTCGCCGGGGGGTTTTCGCTTTCCGTTTAGAGCGCCTGAAGGCGTGGACGGCCGACCTGGCCTACTGTCGTTGGCGTGAGCCAGCTTTCCTTCTTCACAGCGGAGTCGGTGCCGCCCGCGGTCGCCGATCTCTCGGGGGTGCTGGCGTGCTCCGGTCAGATCGTCGTGGTCGGCGCCCCGTCCAAAAGCGAGGTGCAGGGCGCGCGGCTCTCGGTCGTCGTGGACCAGCCGTGGCGGGCCAGTGCGCTGGCCGACATGATCCGCGAGGCGGGCCTGGCGCCCGAGATCGGCCGCACCGACGAGGACACCCCATTGGTGCGGACGGCCGTGACCCCCGCGTTGGTCACGCTGGCCGCCGAATGGACCCGCGGCGCGGTCAAGACGGTGCCCCCGCGGTGGCTGCCCGGGCCGCGGGAGCTGCGGGCCTGGACGCTGGCTGCCGGCAACCCGGAGGGCGAGCACTATCTGCTCGGGCTGGATCCGCACGCGCCGGACACCCATTCCCCGCTTGCGTCGGCGCTGATGCGCGTCGGGATCGCACCCACCCTGATCGGCACGCGCGGCGGCCGGCCGGCGCTGCGTATCAGCGGCCGTCGGCGGCTATCGCGCCTGGTAGAGAACGTGGGGGAACCGCCGGACACCGCCGAGGCGTTGCCGTTGTGGCCGCGGGTCTAGCCGGGCATTAGAAGCCGTTTTTGGGCAAGCCGGTTTGCGCAGGCCCGCCCGAGGGTGCGAAATTGTCAGGTGCCCTGCAAGCGAAGGAACGCTGGCGTCCCTGATTTCACCGGAATTTCGGACGTTGGCCTGTCATTCTTCCTGCAGGGCGGTCTCGCAAGGGGGGCCGAGATAAGAGATGGAGCGTAAGCGCAGTTGGCTGACCCGAAGCTAAAGGACCGCGTCAGCGGCGGAAATGGGATCCGTAGGCGGCTCGTCATCGTCGAGTCGCCGACGAAGGCGCGCAAACTGGCCGGCTACCTGGGTTCCAGCTACATCGTCGAATCCTCCCGAGGCCACATCCGCGACCTGCCCCGCGCGGCGGCCGACGTGCCGGCCAAGTTCAAGTCCGAGCCGTGGGCCAGGCTCGGAGTCAACGTCGACGCCGACTTCGAGCCGCTTTACATAATCAGCCCGGAGAAGAAGAGCACGGTCAGCGAGCTGAAGGGCCTGCTCAAGGACGTCGACGAGCTCTACCTGGCCACGGATGGTGACCGCGAGGGCGAGGCCATCGCCTGGCACCTGCTGGAAACCCTCAAGCCGAACATCCCGGTCAAGCGGATGGTCTTTCACGAGATCACCGAACCGGCGATCCTCGAGGCCGCCGAAAACCCCCGCGACCTGGACATCGATCTGGTCGACGCCCAGGAGACGCGCCGCATCCTGGACCGGCTGTATGGCTACGAGGTCAGCCCGGTGCTGTGGAAGAAGGTCGCGCCCAAGCTGTCGGCCGGCCGCGTGCAGTCGGTGGCCACCCGCATCATCGTGCAGCGCGAGCGCGACCGCATGGCGTTCCGCAGCGCGTCGTACTGGGACATCGTCGCCCAGCTGGACGCCAGCGTCTCCGACCCGCAGGCCCAGCCGCCGACCTTCACCGCGCGGCTATCCGGCGTGGACGGCCTGCGCGTCGCCACCGGCCGCGACTTCGACTCGCTGGGCCAGCTCCGCAAGGCCGATGAGGTCGTGATCCTGGACGAGGCCGCCGCGACGGAGCTGGCCACCGGGTTGCGGGGCGCGCAGCTGTCGGTGACCTCGGTCGAGGAGAAGCCCTACACGCGCCGCCCGTACGCGCCGTTCATGACGTCGACGCTGCAGCAGGAGGCCGGCCGCAAGTTGCGGTTCTCCTCGGAGCGCACGATGAGCATCGCGCAGCGCCTCTACGAGAACGGCTACATCACTTATATGCGCACCGACTCGACGACGCTGTCGCAGTCGGCGATCAACGCGGCGCGCAACCAGGCGCGTCAGCTCTACGGCGAGGAGTACGTCTCGCCGTCGCCGCGCCAGTACACCCGCAAGGTGAAGAACGCCCAGGAGGCGCACGAGGCGATCCGGCCCGCCGGGGAGACGTTCGCGACCCCCGACGCGGTGCGGCGCGAGCTCGACGGCGACGAGTTCCGCCTCTACGAGCTGATCTGGCAGCGCACGGTGGCCTCGCAGATGTCCGACGCGCGCGGCACCACGCTGAGCCTGCGGATCGGCGGCAGGTCCGGAGAACGTGACGTGATTTTCTCCGCGACCGGGCGCACCATCACGTTCGCCGGCTTCCTCAAGGCCTACGTGGAAACAGTGGACGAGCTGGCCGGCGGCGAGGCCGACGACGCCGAGCGGCGGCTGCCCCGCCTGACCGAGGGGCAGCGGCTGGAGGCTCTCGAGCTCACCCCGGACGGCCACGCCACCAACCCGCCCGCGCGCTACACCGAGGCCTCGCTGGTCAAGGCGCTCGAGGAGCTGGGCATCGGCCGGCCGTCGACGTACTCGTCGATCATCAAGACGATTCAGGACCGCGGCTACGTGTACAAGAAGGGCAGCGCCCTGGTGCCCTCGTGGGTCGCGTTCGCCGTGACCGGTCTGCTGGAGCAGCACTTCGGCCGGCTGGTCGACTACGGGTTCACCGCGGCGATGGAAGACGAGCTCGACGCGATCGCATCGGGCAACGAGCAGCGCACCACCTGGCTCAACAATTTCTACTTCGGCGGTGATCACGGTGTGCCGGAGTCGATAGCCCGCTCCGGTGGCCTGAAGAAGCTCGTCGGCGTCAACCTCGAGGGCATCGACGCGCGAGAGGTCAACTCCATCAAGGTCTTTGACGACGCGGAGGGCCGGCCCGTCTATGTCCGGGTGGGCAAGAACGGCCCCTACCTGGAACGCATCGTGACGGGCGAGGACGGCGAGCCCACCCCGCAGCGGGCCAACCTCAACGACTCGCTGACGCCCGACGAGCTGACGCTGGAGGTGGCCGAGGAGCTCTTCGCCACCCCGCAGGAGGGCCGTGTCCTGGGGATCGACCCGGAAACCGGTCACGAGATCGTCGCGAAGGACGGCCGCTATGGGCCGTATGTGACCGAGGTCCTGCCCCCGCAGCCCGACGAGGACGAGGGGGGTGCCCCCGCGAAGAAGGGCAAGAAACCCACCGGCCCGAAACCCCGCACCGGCTCGCTGCTGCGCAGCATGGACCTGCAGACCGTCACCCTCGAGGACGCGCTGAAGCTGCTGTCCCTGCCCCGGGTGGTCGGCACCGACCCGGAATCCGGCGAGCCGATCACCGCACAGAACGGCCGCTACGGCCCATACCTCAAGCGGGGCAACGACTCTCGCTCGCTGGCGACCGAGGACCAGATCTTCGACATCACCCTCGAGGAGGCGTTGAAGATCTACGCCGAACCCAAACGCCGTGGCAGGCAAGGTGCTTCGGCGCCGCCGCTGCGCGAGCTGGGCACCGACCCGGCGTCGGGCAAGCCGATGGTGATCAAGGACGGCCGCTTCGGGCCGTACGTCACCGACGGCGAGACCAACGCCAGCCTGCGCAAGGGCGACGACGTGCTGTCGATCACCGACGAGCGCGCCGCCGAACTACTGGCCGACCGGCGGGCCCGCGGCCCGGCCAAGCGCCCCGCGAAGAAATCCACCCGCAAGGCCCCGGCGAAGCGGGCGACCAAGCGCTAACCGCGCACGTCGCTCGAGACCTCTTCTTCCACAACGTCTTCCGGGGTGGCCAGCTTCACCGGACGGGCCAGCTGGGTCGGTGCCGCGCGGCCGCGCAACTCGACGACCTCGCCCACGTCCCAGCACAACGCTTCGGCGTCCAACGCGCCGCTGACCGCGATCGCCGACGCGAGCACGTGCCCGGCCTCCAGCTTGGCCAGCTCGGTGAGCCGCGCGGCCTCGTTGACCGGGTCGCCGATCACCGTGTACTCGAAGCGGGCCTGCGCGCCGATGTGGCCGGCGATGGCCCGTCCCGCCGACACCCCGATGCCGAACTCGGCGTAACCGATCACCGGGAGGAGTTCGTCGTGCAGCTCGCGAGCGGCGGCGAGCGCGCCGCCGGAGGAGTCGGGGTGTTCGATGGGCGCCCCGAAGATGGCCAGCGCCGCGTCGCCCTGGAACTTGTTGACGAACCCGCCGTGCTTGCCGACGGTGTCGACCACCACCCGGAAGAACTCGTTGAGCAGGTGGACGACTTCGGCGGGTGGCCGGGTGGCGGCCAGCTGGGTCGAGCCGACCAGGTCCACGAACAGCACCGCGACGTCGCGCTCCTGGCCGCCCAATTCGGTGCCGCGCTCCAAAGCCCGACGTGCCACGTCCTCGCCGACGTAGCGGCCGAACAGGTCGCGTAGCCGCTGCCGCTCGGACAGGTCACGCACCATGTCGTTGAAGCCGGCCTGCAGCAGGCCCAGCTCGCTGGCGTCGTAGATCTGCATGTGCGCGTTGTAGTTACCGCGCTGCACCTCCGACAACGCCCAGCGCAGCTGTCGCAGCGGGTCGGCGATCGACATGGCCACCAGCAGCGTGCTGACCAGCCCGATGCCCAGCGCTGCCAACGCCAACAACAGGATCGGGTTGAACAGCTTCTCGGGCGTCGCGTGCAGCAGCGAGGCCTTGTCGGCCACCACCGCCAGCACGATCGCCAGCAGCGGCACCGCGGTGGAGAGCATCCAGCTCAGCATCTGGCGCAGGATCACGCCGGGCGCCTTGACGTTTTCCGGCACGCCGCTGCGCAGGGCCGCGACCGCGACCGGCCGCAGCACCCGCTCGGACTGCAGGTACCCGATGATCGCCGTCGCGGCGGCGCCCAGCGCCGTGGCGACCGCGACGACGGGCGCGGTGTACTTGGCCACCGACCAGCTCGCGATGATGAACACCACGCCGCCAATGCACCAGGCGACCATGCTGGTGATCGTGCGGTAGAACGGCATCCGCAACGCGCGGCTGCGGGCCAGCTCGGTGGCGGCCGGGTCGGCCTCGGCCAGCAGGTTGTCGCGGCGTTGCCAGCGGAACACCGGCAGCATCAGCCGCAGGTTGAACACGATCCCGGCGAGGAAAAGGAAGATCACGACGCTGACGAAGACCGCGAGGTTGACCGGGGGCAGGTCCTGAAGCTGGATGCGGTCCTGGGGCGGCAGGCCGTAGCGCAGGAAGCCCAGCACGAACAGCCCGCCGATGATGTCGGCCTGCAACATGCTCAGCGCGAACAGTGGCCACGGCGTGCGCACCACCCACCGGGCGAACGCGCTGATTCGCCCGGGCAGTGCTGCCTCGGTTGCCACCAATCCACCGTATCGGGCAGGGCGGACTTGGCGGAAAACAATAAGGATCTCGGCAAGTCGCCGTACCTGCCGAAACGACCGGAAATGTCACGGATTCATCCCGATCCGGTGGCCGATCGGTATCGGTCGGTCGGTGTCACTACTGTTGCCGGTGATGTCCGGGGTGTTTACGCGGCTGGTAGGCCAGGAGGCCGTGGTGGCCACGCTGCTCGCGGCGGCCCGCGCGGCCCGCGGTGATCCGGCTCACAGCGATCCGGCCGACGGGACTATGACACATGCGTGGCTCATCACCGGCCCGCCGGGTTCCGGCCGCTCGGTGGCCGCGCTGTGCTTCGCGGCCGCGCTGCAATGCACGGCGTCCCCCGATGACGGCGGCCCCGGGTGCGGGCGCTGCCGGGCCTGCACGACGACCATGGCCGGCACCCACGCCGACGTGCGCCGGGTGATTCCCGAGGGCCTGTCCATCGGCGTCGATGAGATGCGCGCCATCGTGCAGATCGCGTCGCGGCGCCCGACGACCGGGCACCGGCAGATCGTGGTGATCGAGGACGCCGACCGGTTGACCGAGGGCGCCGCGAACGCGCTGTTGAAGGTGGTCGAGGAGCCCCCGCCGTCGACGGTGTTCCTGTTGTGCGCGCCGTCGGTGGACCCCGAGGACATCGCGGTCACGCTGCGCTCCCGGTGCCGCCACGTCGCGCTGGTGACCCCGCCGACCGAGGCGATCGCGCGGGTCCTCGTCGAGAGCGACGGCCTGGACGAAGAGACGGCCAACTGGGCCGCGTCGGTCAGCGGCGGGCATGTGGGGCGGGCGCGCCGGCTCGCCACCGACTCCGAGGCGCGGCAGCGACGGGAGCGGGCGCTCGGCCTGGTGCGCGACGCGGCGACCCCGTCGCGCGCCTACGCCGCCGCCGAGGAATTGGTGGCCGCGGCCGAGGCCGAGGCCGTGGTGCTGACGGCGGACCGCGCCGAGGCCGAGACCGAGGAGCTGCGGACGGCGCTCGGCGCCGGCGGCACGGGCAAGGGCACCGCGGGCGCGCTGCGGGGTGCCACCGGCGCGATCAGGGACCTTGAGCGACGGCAGAAGTCGCGCCAGACGCGGGCGTCGCGCGATGCGCTGGACAGGGCGCTGATCGACCTCGCCACGTACTTCCGTGATGCGCTCGTGGTGTCGGCGAATGCCGGCGGCGTGAAGGCGAACCACCCCGACATGGCCGATCGGGTTGCCGCCCTGGGCGCACACGCCTCGCCCGAGAAGCTGCTGCGCTGCATCGAGGCGGTGCTCGAATGCCGCGAGGCGCTGGCGATCAACGTCAAACCCAAGTTCGCGGTGGACGCGATGGTCGCCACGTTCGGCCAGGAACTGCGGGATTGACCTCCGGCGACTTGGGTGGGTCAGCCCGGCTGCCGTAGACTCGTGCCGCCCGCAGGGCACGCCACCTTAGCTCAGTCGGTAGAGCGGCTCACTCGTAATGAGCAGGTCAGGAGTTCGATTCTCCTAGGTGGCTCCAGTATTCGCCTCATCCGGTGCGCGATTTCGGACCGATTCAGCGAGCCTGCTGCGCAAGCCGACGCGCGGGCGCTTGCTCCCCGTCGCGCAGGTACCGGCGTTGCAACTGGTTGATGTGGCCTTGTGCTTCGTTGATGTCGCGTCGCAGCGCGTCCGCTTCGGGCCGGCAACCCCGGTGTTCTAGCCAAGCGAGCTGGCGGGTCATTTCGTCGATCAGTTCGCACAAGGCCCGGACCAACGCCACGGCCTGGGCGGCATCCCGTTCACCCATCCGGGAATCGTTGCACTAATGGCCTGATTCTGAAAGGGCGGTAGCGCATCCGAAACAAGCCGCTTAACGAACCGTAAAACCCGTCGCCGCTCCCCACGCTGGCGAGCGGATCGCCGTGAGCCTTCGTAGCGTGCTCCTATGACATTCAAGGTTGTGTGGGCCGATGGCAGCGAGAACACCTACGGAGACGAACTACATTTCGACACCGAGGGCGCGGTTCTCAAGATCGGTTACACCAAGGGCAGGTGGTCGTGGTATTTCGCGCCCCACCAATGGGCCCACATCGAGCACGACCCACGGGACGCGGTGCCGCCTCCATTCCCGCGGGTCGTCGCAGGGCTTCGCTCCCAGGCCGCTAACTCCGAGCGGACCAATCCCTAAGTGAGCGGGGCAATTCCGGCGCCTCTCGTGCGCCGAATGTGACGCTGGCGTCAGGCTCGACCGCGAATGTGACGCTGGCGTCACGCTCGGCGAGGCGACTCAGGCCGGCGCGACGAAACCGACCGGACCCGACGCCAGGCACAACGACAGCGCGGTGGTGTTGGCGCGGACGGTGATGGCGTTTCCGGCGCCCGGCAGCCGGACAAACACGCGGTTCAAACCCGGATGCACCGGCACCTTGACGGCTGGCCCCTCGGATAGCGACAGGGTCATCGAACCCTCGCTGTTGGCAAGGTAATTCAGTTCGACGGTCCAATCGGCTGGCAGCAACGGCCCGTCGAGCATCAGCCGCGCCGGCCTGTCCGGCTGGGCGAAGTACCCGCACTGCGGCATGGGTCCCGGCACGATGGTGCGGATCCAGCTGACCCGCGCCTTGATCAGCCGGCCCGAGCTGTCGAACATGCGCAATTGGCTTGTCGCCAAGGCGAATTCGGGCCGATCGCGCAGCAGGGCGAACATGTGGCTGGCCAGGTTCTCCGGGGCGGCCACCCGCTGCAACACCAGCGGGTCGACCTCCTGGTCCAGCAGCGGCGCGTCCGAGGACGCGCGCGCGGCGGCGAGCGCGGCCCGCGCGTTCTGCAGGTAGGGCTGGGCCGGGTTGTCGCGCCAGCTGGTCAGGAAAGTGGCCGTCGAGTACAGGCTGCTGGCCACGAACGCCGCCGCCAAAACCGCCGTCGCCGTAGTGCGTTTCGGTGCGGCGTCCAGCCATCGCGCGGCGGCCGGCCGGTTGGGCGCGCACAACGCGACGGCGGCCAGCAGCGCCAACACCACGACCAGATCCGGCAGATAGCGCAGGGTCTGGGCGAGTTCCAGCGCGGTCTGCTTCGACGACCGCATCAGGTAGATCGGCACCTGACAGGCGACGGTGTAGCCCGCCGCGGTCAGCCACACCGGCCAAATGCGTTGCTTGCGGAACAGCGACGCGGCGACGGCCAAGGCCAGCACAAGCCAACCGAGCGCCATCGCCACCGGCGGGGGAGTGGCCCACGGCGAAGCCGGAGCCCAGCGGTCCCAGTGCCAGGGCCCGCCGGCCAGCCCGGGCACGATGCCGTGGGTGATCGATCGCCACAGCAGGTCGCCGGTCATCGACAGGTCGGAACTCCACCGCTTCTGGTTGACCACGGCCAGGTACAGCGCAATCCACGCGGCGGTCAGCGCCAGCGACGCGACCCACAGCCGCCGGCCCGCGCGCCACACCGTGCGGACCGCCGACCCGTCACCGCGCACGTGGCAGAGCAGCGCGGCCACCGCGAAGGCGACGAACGGAATCACGGCGGCCTTCTCGAAGAACAGCAGCCCGCCGAGGTAGGCCAGCACCCCGGTCAACGCGTAGCGCCGGTTGCCGGTGCGGACCAGCAGGATCGCCTCGGCGCACACCCAGGTCAGCGCCGCCAGCATGGGCAGCGAGTTCAGCGCCGCGGCCCACCAGGCGAACCCCGGCACGGCCAGCGGCGTGAACAGCGCGAATGTCAACGGCACCAGCAGCACCCACCGCCAGCCGAGGATGACGTACAGCGCCCGCAGCAGCGCCAGCGAAGCCAGCAGCGACAGCACCAGCAGACCGATCGCCGGGCCGGTCCAGTCCAGCGGCGCCAACCGGATGAGCGCGCCGGCGACCAGGAACGCGGCCGGCATCACGTGGCCGTCGTGGTCGTCGAACAGGTAGGACGGCGACAGCAGGCCCTGCGTGCCGGCCTTGCCGATGAGAATCAGGTCGTCCCAGTAGAAATAGCCGCGAAAGGCGAGCACCGCGCGGATCCCCAGCTGCGCGACGATCAGCGCGGCCGCGGCCAGGGCGACTCGAGGCACGCGGGTTGTAAGCGCGGCCCGCTTGTATGGTGGGCCGGTGCGCGCACTGGTCACCGGGGGAGCCGGATTCATCGGGTCGACGCTAGTCGACCGTCTGCTGGCCGACGGCCACACGGTAGTGGGCCTCGACAATTTCGCCACGGGCCGCGCGACCAACCTCGAGCACCTGGCTGACAACCCGGCGCACGTCTTCGTCGAAGTGGACATCGTGACGGCCGACCTGCACGCAATCCTCGACGAGCACCGGCCGGAGGTGGTGTTTCACCTGGCCGCCCAGATCGACGTGCGGCACTCGGTGGCCAACCCCCAGTTCGACGCGTCGGTCAACGTCATCGGCACCATCCGCCTGGCCGAGGCGGCGCGCCAGACCGGCGTGCGCAAGATCGTGCACACCTCGTCGGGGGGATCCATCTACGGCACCCCACCGGTGTACCCGACCAGTGAGGACACCCCGACTGATCCTTCTTCGCCATATGCCGCCGGAAAGGTGGCCGGCGAGATCTACCTGAACACGTTTCGCAATCTGTACGGGCTGGACTGCTCGCACATCGCGCCCGCCAACGTGTACGGCCCCCGGCAGGACCCGCACGGCGAGGCCGGCGTGGTGGCGATTTTCGCCCAGGCGCTGCTGGCCGGCAAGCCCACCAAGGTCTTCGGCGACGGCGGCAAAACCCGCGACTACGTGTACGTCGACGACGTGGTCGACGCGTTCGTCAAGGCCGCCGGTCCCGCGGGCGGCGGGCAGCGGTTCAACGTCGGCACCGGCATCGAAACCTCGGACCGCCAACTGCATTCGGCGGTGGCCGCCGCCGTCGGCGGGCCCGACGACCCGGAGTTCCATCCGGACCGCTTGGGCGATCTGAGGCGCTCGTGCCTCGACATCGGTTTGGCCGAAAGGGTTTTGGGCTGGCGCCCGCAGGTGCAGCTGGAAGACGGCGTGCGTCGCACGGTCGAGTACTTCCGTCGGGCGCACACTCTTTGAACCCCTGCGCCGAGCGTGCACTGACTGCGAAATTCGGCCGGGTTTTCGCAGCGGCTACACGTTCGACGGCTTGGTGGACGAGGGCAGCCAGCCGCTGGGCCGTCCGTTGCGGCTTGAATGTGCAGTCAGGGCTTTCAATGTGAGCCCAGGGCGGGGGATTTGCCGAGATCCCGCCGTGGGTTCACACGCAAAGCCCTCAGTGCACACGCGGCGACTTACACGTTCGACGACGGCTCGGGCTCCTGCGCGCCCTCCAGCGCCACCGCCCGCGCCAGTCGCGCGTAGCGCAACTCCAGGTCCTTGAACCGCATGTAGGTGCTCAGGGTGGTGAAGCTGAACGCGATGATTAGCGCGTAGAGCATCAGGTCGGTGCCGCGGCGCACGCCGAACCAGTGCGCGACCACCGTCGTGTCGTCGGGCCGCAACACGGCGTAGATGCCGCCGAACACGAACAGCACGTATCCGACTTTGACCCACGCCTTGGACCGCGAGCTGCGGCGCGACCGCAACAGATAGACCAGCAGCGCGATGATCGCCCCGATCAGCAGCACCTGGATCCAGTTCATCTCGGAATCCTCCCTCGCAGAAACCCGTCGAAGATGATGTTGACGCCGTTGAGCAGGGGCTGCCCCTTCGACTTCGAGTATTCGGTGTAGAGCACCTCGACCGGCTGTTCGGCTACGCGCCAATGGTTTTCGGCGATCAGCATGACGAACTCGTTGGCGTGGCTCATGCCGCTCATGGTGATGTCCAGCCCGTCGGCGACTTTCTTGTTGAACACCCGCAGCCCATTGTTGGTGTCGGTCAAGCCAAGTCGGCGACCGCGCCGGCTCAGCCGTGCGGCGGTGCGCAGCACGATCCGCTTGAAAAGCGGTGGCCGGCTGCCCTCCTGGGCGCCGAACCGGGTCCCGATGACGACGTCGACGTCACCCACCCCGAGCCGTTCGACCATCGCGGCCACGTCTTTGACGCGGTGCTGGCCGTCGGCGTCGAACGTGGCGAACACCTGCGCCCCGGGCTGGCGGCGCGCGTACTCGATGCCGGTCTGGATGGCCGCGCCCTGGCCCAGGTTGACCGGATGGCGCACCAGGTGCGCCCCGGCCCGCAGGGCGATCTCGCCGGTGCCGTCGCTGCTGCCGTCGTCCACGCACACGACGTGGTCGAAGGCCGAGCGGACGTCGGCGATCACGTCGCCGATCACTGCGGCTTCGTTGAAGGCGGGAATGACGATCCAGACGCCTTGGGATTCAGTAGCCATCTAAGTGCACCAGGGTAGCCAGGATCAGCCGGTTAAGCGTCCGGCGCGCGCGAGGGCGGCCAGATGGACGCCGATTCCGACCATCGGTCCGCACAGCAGGCCGACTACGGTGCGCGTCTGCAGTGCCAGCGGCAGCATCAGCAACAGCCCCGACGCCACGGTCGCGCCGACCCAGCCGAGCGCGTAGGCCCGGTGCAGCGCCGCGGCGACCGTCGCGGCACCGGTCAGCGTCAGGATCGCGATCGCCACGGCCGCCGCCGTCAGCCACGCCAGAAGCGCGCTGCTGGCCTGGTACTGTGCCCCGAACGCGACCCGCAGCAGCCAGGGCCCGATGACACCGGCCGCCAGCACCCCGACCGCGCCGACGCCGCCGATGATCGCGGCCGGCGCGAGCAGCGCCCGAAGCCGGTCGCCGCGCTCGTCGACGAAGTGGGCGATGAGGTTGCCCTGCATGGCGGTCAGGGGGACCAGCAGCGGCGCGCGGGTCAGCGTCACGGCCAGGATGATTACGCCGCCCTGGGCGCCCAACTCGGCGCTGGTCAGCTTCAGCAGCACCGGGAATCCCATCACCAGGATGGCGCTGGCGCCGGCCGCGGTGATGGAATGCGCGGCGCCGCGCAGGAAGGTCGAGGTGCTGCCGGGCGTCAGCAGCCGGGCCGCGGCGCGGGCCGTGGGCGACGCCGCCAGGATGATCAGCCAGGCCGTCGCGCCCGCCACCGTCGCCCACAGGAATCCGGCCAGCCCCCATCCGAGGACGAACGTGGCAGCGGCGACCGTCACCCGGATGACCGCGTCGGTCACCATCAGCGCCCCGTACGACGTCCAGTGGTTGGTGCCGGCCAGCATGCCCAGCAGGGTGGCGTGCAGGCAGAACCCGGCCAGCCCGACGGAAAGCAGCGCCACCGACAGCCAGCGCTCCTCGACGAACACCCGCCCGCTCCACAGCGGCGAGCTGCCGGCGATCACGACGGCCGCGGTCACGCCGATCATCGCGGCAAGGCGCAACGGATGGGTGCGGCCGACCGGGGCCGCCCCGATGTCGTGCAGGTAGCGCTGCGACCGGACCTCGCGGGTGGTTTCCTGCAGCAGGCCGAACGCGGCCCCGGTGACCAGACCGAACGCGCCCCAGAACACCCCGAAGATCGAAAAGCCGCGCGGCGCCAGGTCGCGCGCGGCCAAATAAATCACCGCGTACCCGCACAGCGCGGTGAGCGCGGTGGCGGTGGCGACCCGGGCCACGCTGCCGCGCGCGACCGGGCCGGCCCCGGTGGAGGCTTGGGTACCGCCGGCTTCGGGCATCGCCACAATTTGAAAATAGTAAGTGCGCCGGCGTCGGTGGCCCGCGCCGGCGAGGTCGTCGCTATTGTGGGCGGCTGTTGGGAAGGATCCATGGCCGCGTTCCGCATCTTCGGGATCTCGCTGTTCGTCACCGCCGCGGCCCTCGCGATCGGATATCTGCACGGCGGGCCCAACGCCCTGTTTCTGCTGCTGGTGCTGGCCGTTCTCGAGATATCCCTGTCGTTCGACAACGCGATCATCAACGCCGCGATCCTCAAGCGGATGAGCCCGCTTTGGCGGCAGATGTTCCTGACGCTGGGCATCCTCATCGCCGTCTTCGGCATGCGGTTGTTTTTTCCGCTGCTCATTGTCTGGGCCACCGCGGGCCTCGAACCGGTCCGAGCGTTCGAGTTGGCGCTCAACCCGCCGCCGCATGGCGCGCTGGAATTCCCGGACGGCTCGCCCAGCTACGAGAAGCTGATCGCCGCCGCCCACCCACGGATCGCGGCGTTCGGCGGAACCTTCCTGTTGATGCTGTTTCTGGATTTCGTGTTTCACGACCGAGACATCAAGTGGCTCAAGTGGATTGAGATTCCCTTCGCCCGCATCGGACGGCTCGGTCAGGTGTCGGTGGTGGTGGCCGGCGTCGCGCTGGTCCTGGTGTCGACGGAGCTGACGCACTCCGACGACGAGCGTGCGACGGTGCTGACCTCCGGGGTGCTGGGACTGATCTCGTATCTGGTCGTCAACGGTTTGAGCCGGGCGTTTCGGCCCCAGGACCTCGACACGGTGGCCGACGGCAAGGCGGCCGGCAGCGCGGTCGGCAAGGCCGGGCTGACGCTGTTCATCTACCTTGAGGTGCTCGACGCCGCCTTCTCCTTCGACGGGGTCACCGGCGCCTTCGCGATCACCTCCGACCCGATCGTCATCGCGCTGGGTCTCGGGCTGGTGGGCTCGATGTTCGTCCGGTCGATCACCATCTACCTGGTCCAGCAGGACGCGCTGGACCGCTTCGTGTACTTGGAGCACGGCGCGCACTGGGCGATCGGCGCGCTGTCCGTGATCATGCTGGTCTCCATCGAGCCGCGGTGGCAGGTGCCTGAGGCGGTCACCGCCTCGGTCGGCGTGGTCTTCATCGGGGCGGCCCTGGGCTGGAGCGTGTTGCGCAATCGGCGCAAGGCCGCAGCGTCGTCGGGCTAAGCCTCGATCTGGCCCGCGATCCGCGATTCGATCGCGGCCCGCGCCGGCGCCGGCAGCACGATGAGCCCGTCGAGCTCCTTGCTGGCCCGCAGGTAGGCGTTCTGTCGTTCCTCGCGCGTGGCCGCCTCGTCCTGCGCCAGGTGCAGCAGGTGCTGCGCGCGCGCCAGCCGCTGCTGGTCGTCCTCGGAGAAGTCGCTGCGGCGGCGGCGAATCGCCTCAGCCTCGGCGATCTCGAACGCGCTGATGTACTCGTGGACGGCGTCGCGGTACTCCACCTGGGCGGCGCGATCACCGGCGAGGGTCTCCACGTCCGCTTCCCGTTCCGGGCGCAGCAGGTCCGCGCGCCGCTTCGCCTTGTGAAACGCGATGGTCAGCGGGGCGCGCATGTCCGTCATCATCGGGAAGTCCAGCAACTTGGCGAGGTCGAGTTCGTAATCGAACCACCGCGCGTCGGTACGGTCATGCGCCGCAATAATTTTGGTGAGCTCCCGGCGCGAGCCTTCCCTGTTGTCCCGGTTGCGCCCGGCCGCCTCGGCCGCCGCGATCTTGGCCTGCTGCTTGAGCCGGTAGCGCTCCAGCCGCCGGTCGGCCCGACGCTCGTTGGCGGCGACCACCGCCCGCACACCGGCGCCGATCGAGCCGCCCAGCGGGAAGATCAGCCACCAGAAGTTGGAGGCGAAATGCCACATCGGGGTCACATCGCCAGGATGCCACCGGGTGGCGCGCAGCGGTTACGCCCAGAGCGTTAGCCGCGTCGGTGCGGTTGTGCCTTGAAACGCTCGATCGAACGCTGCACTTCGGCCTCGGCTTCGGCGCGGTCAACCCAGTCTGCGGTCTTCACGTACTTGCCCGGCTCCAGGGCCTTGTATTGGGAGAAGAAGTGCTTGATGACGTCGAGCTCGAAGGGCGGCACATCCCCGATGTCCTGGATCTGATCCCACCGGCTGTCGCCGGCCGGCACACACAACACCTTGTCGTCGCCGCCGGCCTCGTCGACCATCCGGAACATTGCCACCGGGCGCGCCTCCACGATCACGCCGGGGAACACGGATTGCGGCAGCAGCACCAGCGCGTCCAGCGGGTCGCCGTCCTCGCCGAGGGTGTCCTCGATGAAGCCGTAGTCGGTGGGGTAGGCCATCGAGGTGTAGAGGTAGCGGTCCAGCCGCACCCGGCCCGTCTCGTGGTCGACCTCGTACTTGTTGCGTTGACCTTTCGGGATTTCGATCGTGACGTCGAATTGCACCGCGCGGGCTCCTTCACGAGGGGTGGACCTGGGTCGGTCGGTTGGGTCGGGCATCACCCTAGTCGAGGGCATCGCGGCCGATTCGGCAGAATGGGTTCAAACAGTCAGGAGAGTGATGGGTCCTACTCGCTGGCGGAAATCCACCCAGGTGTTCATCGGATTGGCCGTGCTGGCGTTCGTCGCCGCGGTGGTGGCTGCGGCAACGTTTTTCACCATGGGGGGTCACGGCGCCGGCGCCGCGCATGTGCCGGTGCCGCCGCCGCGCCCGCCGACGGTCAAGCCGGGCATGGTCCCGGTCGCCGACACCGCCGAGACGCCCACCCCCGCCGGGGTGACCGCCGCGCTGGCGCCGACGGCCGCCGATCCCAACCTGGGCCGGCTGGGTGGCCGGATCACCGACGCCATCACCGGCAAGGAACTCTGGCGGGTGGCCGACGACCTGCCGCTGGTGCCGGCGTCGACCAACAAGGTCCTGACCGCGGCGGCGGCATTGCTGACGCTGGACCGTCAGGCCCGGATCAGCACCCGGGTGGTCGCGGGCAGCCAGAACGCCCAGGGGCCCGTCGTGCTGGTCGGCGCGGGTGATCCGGTGCTGTCGGCCGCGCCGCCGGGTGTGGACACCTGGTACCGCGGTGCGGCGCGCATCAGCGACCTCGCCGAGCAGGTGCGCCGCAGCGGGGTCACCCCGACCGCGGTGCAGGTGGACATCTCCGCGTTCAGCGGTCCGACGATGGCGCAGGGCTGGGACCCGGCCGACGTCGACAACGGCGACATCGCGCCGATCGAGTCGGTGATGATCGACGCCGGCCGCATCCAGCCGACCACGGTCAACTCGCGGCGGTCGAAAACGCCGGCGCTGGACGCCGGCCGGGAGCTGGCCAAGGCCCTCGGCCTGGACCCGGGCGCGGTGACGATCGCCACAGCGCCCTCCGGCGCGCGGCAGCTGGCCGTCGTGCAGTCCGCGCCGCTGGTCCAGCGGCTGTCCGAGATGATGGACCACTCCGACAACGTGCTGGCCGAGTGCATCGCCCGCGAGGTCGCCGCCGCGATCAACCGGCCGCAGAGCTTCGCCGGGGCCGTCGACGCGGTGACCAACCGGTTGAGCACCGCGCACGTCGACACCGCCGGAGCCAGGCTGGTCGATTCCAGCGGGCTTTCGGTCGACGACCGGCTGACCGCCAAGACGCTCGACGGAGTGGTGCAGGCGGCTGCGGGCCCGGACCAGCCGGCGCTGCGGGCGCTGCTGGACCTGCTGCCGATCGCCGGCGGCAGCGGGACGCTGGGCGACCGGTTCCTCGACGCCGCCACCGACCGCGGTCCCGCAGGCTGGCTGCGCGCCAAAACGGGCTCGTTGACCGCGGTCAATTCGCTGGTCGGCGTGTTGACCGACCACAGCGGGAGGGTGCTCACGTTCGCGTTCCTGTCCAACGACGCGGGCCCGAACGGCCGCAATGCGATGGACGCCCTGGCCACCAAGCTGTGGTTCTGCGGGTGCGCATGACCGCCTCGTCCGGCCTGACCCTCGGGACCGCCGTCGACTGGCAGTTCGCGGCGACGGTCGGCCAGCGCCTGGCCCGGCCCGGCCCGGCGGCCAGTGACTACACCCGCCGCCAGGTGATCGACGAGCTGACCAGCGCGGCCGCCAAAGCCGAACCGCCCGTGCGCGAAGTCACCGGCCTGATCACCGACGGCTTTAACAAGGGAGACGTGCCGCCGGCCCGAATCGTCGACCGCCTGCAGTGGATCGGCGCGGCCGCCGAGTCGATGCGAGTGATGACCAACGGAACCGACAAGCCGCGCGGGTTTTTCACCGGCCGCATCACCGGCGCGCAGACGGGCGCCGTGCTGGCGTTCGTGTCGTCGGGGATCCTCGGCCAGTACGACCCGTTCGCGGCCGCGAAACAGGGCAGCCTGCTGCTGGTCTATCCCAACGTCATCGCCGTCGAGCGCCAGCTTCGCGTCGATCCGTCCGACTTCCGGCTCTGGGTCTGCCTGCACGAGGTGACCCACCGGGTCCAGTTCACCGCCAACCCGTGGTTGTCCGACTACATGTCCACGGCGCTGGGACTGCTGACGCAGGACGCGGGCGAGGACATGCGGGAGGTGGCGACCCGGCTGGCCGAATTCGTCCGCAACCGCGGCAACGGTGCGGACGGGTCTGCGGCGTCGGACGGCACCTCCTCGGGGATCCTCGGCCTGGTGCGCGCCGTGCAGTCCGAGCCGCAACGCGAGGCCCTGGATCAGCTGCTGGTGCTCGGGACGCTGCTGGAGGGCCACGCCGATCACGTGATGGATGCCGTCGGGCCGGTCGTGGTGCCGTCGGTGGCCACCATCCGCCGCCGATTCGACGAGCGCCGCCACCGCAAGCAGCCGCCGCTGCAGCGGCTGCTGCGCGCGCTCCTCGGGCTCGACGCGAAGCTCAGCCAGTACACCCGCGGCAAGGCGTTCGTCGACCACGTCGTGGGCAAGGTCGGGATGCAGCGGTTCAACACCATCTGGTCGGGCCCCGAAACGCTGCCGCTGCCCGCCGAAATCGAAGACCCCCAGCGATGGATCGACAGGGTGCTGTAGGGCAGCTGCGCACGGCTGTCGAGGCTTTCGCCAACACCTATCTCGCCACCTGCAAGCGGTGGCGCGTGGCGCTGTCCGGCGGTCCCGACTCGCTGGCGCTCACCGCGGTCGCCGCCCCGCTCCACCCCACCACCGCCGTGATCGTCGACCACGGCCTGCAACGCGGGTCGGCCGCCGTCGCCGAGACCGCGCGGCAGCAGGCGCTCGCGCTGGGATGTGTTGACGCCCAAGTGCTTTGCGTGGAGGTGGGCAAGGACGGCGGCCCGGAGGCGGCAGCCCGCGCGGCCCGCTATGCCGCACTGAGCGCCACCGGCGACGGCCCGGTGCTGTTGGCGCACACGCTCGACGATCAGGCGGAGACGGTGCTGCTGGGTCTGGGCCGCGGCTCCGGGGGCCGCTCGATCGCCGGCATGCGGCCGCACGATCCGCCGTGGTGCCGGCCGCTGCTGGGGGTGCGGCGATCCGCGACCCACGCCGCGTGCGCGGAACTGGGGTTGACCGCCTGGCAGGATCCGCACAACACCGACCGCCGCTTCACCCGGACCCGGCTGCGCCTCGAGGTGCTGCCCCTGCTGGAGGACGTGCTGGGCGGCGGCGTGGCCGAGGCGTTGGCGCGCACCGCGACCGCGTTGCGCGAGGACACCGAGCTGATCGATGCGCTGGCCGCGCAGGCGCTGCCCGGGGTGCGGGCGGGGGCGGGCCTTCAGGCCGGGGAGCTGGCCGCGCTGCCGGACCCGGTTCGACGGCGGGTGATCCGCGGCTGGCTGCTGTCCGGGGGCGCGACCGGCTTGACCGACAAGCAGATTCGCGGCGTCGACACGCTCGTCACGGCGTGGCGCGGGCAGGGCGGGGTCGCGGTGGGCTCCGCGCTGCGCGGCGAGCGATTGATCGCCGGGCGGCGCGACGGCGTGCTGACGATGTGGCGCGAGCCTGTGTAAACGGGGGCGGTCATTGGTTATTCGGCCGTTGGCGTGGCACTCTGTGGGCGTGGCCCAGATCTCCCCGGCTGTCACCCCCGCGCAGCCTGTGGAGCTGTACCCGGGGGATATCAAGTCGGTGCTGCTCACCGCGGAGCAGATTCAGGCGCGCATCGCCGAACTCGGCGAGGAGATCGGCAACCACTACCGCGAGCTTGCCGCCCAGACCGGCGAGGATCTGTTGCTGATCACCGTGCTCAAGGGCGCGGTGATTTTCGTCACCGACCTGGCCCGCGCCATCCCGGTGCCCACCCAGTTCGAATTCATGGCCGTCAGCTCCTACGGCTCCTCGACGTCCTCGTCGGGCGTGGTGCGCATCATGAAGGACCTGGACCGCGACATTCACGATCGCGACGTGCTGATCGTCGAGGACGTCGTCGACTCGGGGCTGACCCTGTCGTGGTTGCTGCGCAACCTCAAGAGCCGGCATCCGCGTTCGTTGCGGGTGTGCACCCTGCTGCGCAAGCCAGACGCGATGCGCGCCAAAGTCGAGATCGCTTACGTGGGCTTCGACATTCCCAACGACTTCGTGGTCGGCTACGGCCTGGATTACGACGAGCGCTACCGGGACCTGTCCTACATCGGCACCCTGGATCCCCGGGTCTACGAGCAGTAGTTAGCGGTTGGTCGGCGTGTCCGATAAGTATTCCGGACAGCGAGATCGACGCTGGCGTGCAAGTCACTCGAACTTTTCCGCGCCACCGTCGATCTCGACGAAAGACCCTTAGTCCAGCTCCCACACCGCGGTCACCGAGAAACTCACGGTCTGCTGGCCGGGTTCGAGCGGGACCGCGGCCGTGCTCCGGGGCGGCGCCGGTGGCCCACCTGGCATGGGCTGGCTGCCGGACACCTCCGAAATCGACAGCACCCGGCCCAGCCGAAGGCCGGACAGCTGGGCGTATTGGTCGGCGCGGGCCTTGGCGTCGTCGAATGCCCGCGCACGGGCGTCCTTGACCAGCTGCGAGTCGTCGGCGATGGAGTAGCTGACCGAGCTGATCCGGGTGGCGTCGCCGCCGGTGGTGACGATGAGGGCCAGCATCCGCGACGCGGCGTCGGTCGGGTGGATCTTGACCCGGATCGCGTTGGTCGCGCGGTAGCCGGTGATCGTCGCGGTGCCGCTGCCGTATTGGGGTTCCAGGGTGACCGCGGTGGTGCTGATGTCCTTGCGGTCCAGGCCCGCGCCGACGAGCGCGTTGATCACCGCCTGCTGACGATCGTTGGTCTGGTTCATCGCGGCGGTGACGTCGGGTGCGGTGAATTCGATGCCGGCATCGGCGGTCAACGTGTCCGGGACGCCCTGGACCTGTCCCGAGCCGACGACGGTCACCTGACGCGGGTTAGCCCCGGGCGCCGGTGCGGCAGTGTGCTTGTCGCACGCCGACAATGCGGCGACGGTCAAGCCGGCGGCGGCCAAAGCGATCGATTTGCGGACCATGTGTGGACCCTACGCCCGGCCGCGCATTTATCGTCGGCAAAGCCTACCGCGTGTCGTGGCAATCCGACCGAAGTTCATGTCGAACTCTAATCATATTGGTTTGCAACGTCTTTCATTCAGTCTCCATAAGTCGCAGCACACTGGCGCAGTTAAGTGAACAGTTCCCTACCCGCCAATGAATACGGTCCAGGGGGGTTGCGGTGACCGGCTGGGTCGGGCCTAACCTCTGAGCTGCTTCGGTGCCGCCCTCGGTGACCGAAATCCTTTGATCGAATTAAGTTTTGGGAGGACACATGTCGATCGTGATCACGCAGCCCGCCACGCTCGCGGCCGCCGCGGACGAAATGCATGCGCTGAATGCGTTGGTGCGGGCGGGAAATGCCGCCGCTGCCGCCCCGACGACCGGGGTCGTCCCCGCCGCGGCGGACCTGGTGTCGATGCTGACCGCGGCGCAGTTCGCTTCGCATGCAAGGATTTTCCAAGAGGTCAGTGCTCAAGCCGCCGCAATGCGGGAGCTGCTGGCGACCACGCTCGGCGTCAGCGCCGGCTCGTACGAGGCCACCGAAGCCGCCAACACCAACGCGGTCGGCTAGGCGAGAGGCAGCCATGCTGGATTTCGCGCAGCTACCGCCGGAGATCAACTCCGCGCTGATGTACTCGGGTCCCGGCTCGACGCCCATGCTCAATGCCGCGACCGCCTGGGAAGCGCTGGCCACCGAGCTGCACACGATGGCGTCGGGCTACCGGTCGCTGATCACGGGCCTGACCGATGGGCCATGGCAGGGGCCGGCTGCGGCGGCGATGGCGACCGCGGCCGGTTCCCAGGTCGGATGGCTGAGCGGCACCGCCGCGCAGGCCGAGGAGGCCGCGACCCAAGCCGCGGCCGCGGCCGGTGCGTATGAGGCGGCGTTTGCGGCCACCGTGCCACCGCCGGTGATCGCGGCCAACCGCGCGCTGTTGGTGTCCTTGTTGGCGACGAACTTCTTGGGTCAGAACACCGCGGCGATCGCGGCCACCGAGGCGCAGTACGCCGAGATGTGGGCACAGGACGCGGCCGCGATGTATGGCTACGCCGGTTCGTCGGCGGCGGCCTCGGCGTTGACGCCGTTCGGCCCGGCGGCCCCCGCCACCGATCCGTCGGGCCTGGGCGCGCAGGCCGCCGCGGTCGCCCAAGCCGCCGCGGCGGCCACCGGCGGGCAGGGCATCTACGGGATTCCCAACGTGCTGCTGGGTCTGGCCGGTCTGACGAATTCGCCGCCCTGGCTGGTCAACCCCGCCGCCGCGCTCGGCCTGACCGGGCACGCCTGGAACAGCAACGGCGACGGCATCATCGTGGCCGGAGCGCTGGGGGACCTGGTCGAGGGCCTGACCGGTTCGGCAACCGTCGATGCCAGCTCGGGCTTCGACGCCTTCATCCGATTGATCTCTCCCACAAGGCTTTTCACCACGGCATTCAAGGACATCCAGGGCCTGGCTCAGGCGGCGATGCCGCAGGCCGCCAAGGCCGCCGAGGGCGCCGCCAAGGCCGTCGAGTCGGTGCCACGCGCCGTTTCCGGCGCCGTGGGCGGCACCGCCGGAACCATCGGCAGGGCGACTGCGGTTGGGGGACTGTCGGTCCCGGCGTCCTGGGCCGGTGTGACTCCCCCGGCCAGCCCGGCCGTCGTCACGCTCAACGGCCTCGGGGCCGCCGCTGCCGCCGAGCCCGCCACCAGCGCCCTTGGCGGTGTGCCGCTGATGGGTAGTGGGGGCGGCCGCGGCGTCGCCCACTTCGCCGCTCCCCGGTACGGATTCAAACCGACGGTGGTGCCTGCACCGTCGGTCGGGGGATGACGCCGGAGCGGAGTATCAGCCGTCGAGGTGCGTCGGTGGGTCGGCGAAGCCGAAACCCCCGGGATTCTGACCGGGTCCCATCAGATCGCAGCGCCTTTCGGGCACCAGGAAGGAACTGGCGCCGCTGGGTATCAGATGGGTGAAGGTGACACAACGTTGCCAGGTGCCGTCGGGCTGGATGGGGTCGTCGCACTTGCTGATGACGGGTCCCCCGTACACGCAGCCGGCGCCGGCCGGCGGCGCCGACCCGATCAGCCCCCCGGCCATCAGCACCACGGCCAGGCCGCCGACGATGCAGTGCTTCATGGTTCCCTCCCGTCACATCACGCCGGGTGCTCGGCATGCCAGTAACTCGACAGCCCAACCAGTGACAATGACGCTACCGCTTAGCTAGTCGCGCGGCGGCTCCGCCGGTGGATTCGGGACCTGCAGCACGCGCTGACGGGTGGTGACCTGGAACGGGTCCAGGGACCTCGACTCGTCCAGGGCCCCGCGCACGTCGTCGAGCGTGATGAGGCCGAGTTCGACCTGCAGCCACGTGGCGCTCAGCCCGAAGGCATGTGCCGCGCGCCGGGCCTCCTCGGCGTCCGGAAAGTCGTCGGCGTTCGCCCGCCCGACGCCGCCGTACCACCGGCCCTTCGTGACGCCACAGGCGTCGCGCAACTGCTCGATGGTGATGTCGCGATTCAGCGTCGCCTCGAGCAGGCGCTTCAACCCCCATCCGGCGGCGTTGGTTCTCGGCATGCCTCCCAGAGTAACCGGATGCCAAAACACGGTCAAAGCGTCCTGAACTGCGAGTTATTGACTTGTTTCAAGAATTATCCGCATAAGACTAGACAGCGATTCATAATTTATGACACAGTGTCCCCACAACGTCAGCCAGTGCCGGACTTCGGCACCGCGGTTCGCATCAGGAGGAACACCACATGTCGTTTGTCGTCACCGTGCCGGAGCTGCTGGAAGCGGCGGCCGGCCGGCTGCACGTTATCGGCTCCGCCGTCAGCGCGGCCAACGTGGCCGCCGCATTCCCGATCACGGGCGTCATCCCGGCCGCGGCCGACGAGGTCTCGGCGGCGACGGCGGCGGCCTTCTCCGGTTACGGCCAGCTCTACCAGACGATCAGCGCCGAGGCGGCCTTGATCCACGAAGAGTTCGTCCACGCGCTGGGCCTCGCCGCCAACTCGTATGCCGCCACCGAGGCGGCGAACGCCGGGCAGGCCGGAGGTGTCCGGGTGGCGCACGTCGCGCCCCCGCGCATGGCGCCGACCGCGCCCGCCCGCATGACGCACGTCGCGCCCCCTCGGCCCGCCCCCACGCCGCCGGCCACCCCGGTCTATGGCGCGGCACCCGCGGGTCGGGCGTCGTATGGCGGCGGTTACGGCGGTTACGCCGGCGGCTACGGCGGCGCTCACCAAGCTATGCATGGTGGCGGTTACGCCCGCGGCAACTACGGCGGCGGTCGCGTGGATCCCTATGCGCGCTTCAGCTACGGCGCCCATGCGGCGCCCGCTGCGCCGGCCCACCCCGCTCCCGCCCATCCAGCGCCCGCCGCGCCCGTCCGCCCGGCACCGACTCAGCATGCTCCCGCCACGCCCCTCAGCCCGGCGACCGCGCCGGCGATGCCCGCTCAACCGGTGACCGTTCAGCCCACTCCGAATTACCCGGGGACCGTTCACCCCGAGCACTACGTGCCCGCGCACCCGTCACCCGCCGGCCCCACCCAGGCCCTGGCGCGCGCCTAGCAACAACCACTCAAAGAAGGGATTTACCAATGGACTTCGCCGCGTTGCCTCCAGAGATCAACTCCGCGCTGATGTATGCGGGCCCCGGCTCTGCGCCGATGCTGGCCGCGTCGGCGGCCTGGGACGGGTTGGCCGCCGAGTTGCGTTTGGCCGCAACAAGTTACGGGTCGGTGATCTTGGAGCTTGCTGACGCCGGTTGGCAGGGCCCGTCATCGGTCGCGATGGCCGGCGCGGCCGCGCCATATGTGGCGTGGATGCACAGCACCGCCGCGCAGGCCGAGCAGGCCGGGATGCAGGCAGCCGCCGCGGCCGCCGCGCACGAAGCGGCCTTTGCCGCCACCGTCCCGCCGCCGCTGATCGCCGCCAACCGCGCCACGCTGATGACCCTGGTTGCGACCAACTTCATGGGCATCCACACCCCGGCGATCGCCGCCACCGAGGCGCAGTACGCCGAGATGTGGGCCCAAGACGCCGCGGCGATGTACGCCTACGCCGCGTCGTCGACGACGGCGTCCGCGCTGGCCCCGATGGCGACGGCACCGGTCACCACGAACCTGGTGGGCCTGGCCGGCCGCGCCATCGGAACGGCCGTCAGCAATCTGGAGGGTGCCGCGCAGGGCCTGGCCAGCCAAGCGCTCATGGGGCTGTCGGCGATTCCGTCGGAACTCAACGCGGCCGGACCATCGCTGATAAGTGGCTTGCAGTCCGGCATAGGCGAATTCGCGCAGCTGCTCAGCGCGCCGCTCGGCCAGGGCGCGGGCACGCCGGGAGCGACGACGCCGAACCCGGGCGTTATGGCGCCGACGGTCGCGCCCGCCCCGACCGTGCGGCCGGCGTTCATGCCCGCGACGCCCGCCGTGCCGACGATGCGCGTGATGCCGGAGATGCAGGTTCCCGCCCACCTGGCGCCGGCGGCGGCGATGGGCCAGGCCAGTTCGGTCGGCGGTCTGTCGGTGCCCTCGGGCTGGACGCCGGCGTCGGCTCCGGCCGCCGAGGCGCCGGCCGTGTCACCGATAGCGGGCGCCCCCGCGGCGTCGCCGATGATGGCCCGCGGCCTTCCCGCCACCACGGTCGCCGGCATGGAGATGCGTGCATCCGGTGCCGCCGAAATGCCACGCGTCAGCGTGCTCCCTCGCGTGGTCGGATGACCGAAGGGAGGGGGCGGTTCCACAGTTCACCGATAACCAATTTGCAGACATCACAACTCTTTCCGAAGGAGACATGACATGACCACACGATTCATGACCGATCCGCACGCAATGCGGGACATGGCTGGCCGCTTCGAGGTCCACGCCCAGACCGTCGAGGACGAGGCCCGCAAGATGTGGGCGTCCTCGCAGAACATCTCCGGCGTGGGCTGGAGCGGCCAGGCGCAGGCGACCTCGCTGGACACCATGGGCCAGATGAATCAGGCCTTCCGCAACATCGTCACCATGCTGCACGGGGTGCGCGACGGCCTGGTCCGCGACGCCAACAACTACGAGCAGCAAGAACAGGCATCCCAGCAGGCGCTGGGCAGCTAGCCAACCGATCAAGAGCAGGAGAGACTCGCATGACCATCAACTATCAATTCGGTGATGTCGACGCGCACGGCGCCACCATCCGCGCGCAGGCCGCGTCACTGGAAGCCGAACACCAGGCCATCGTTCGCGATGTGCTTGCCGCCGGGGACTTCTGGGGCGGCGCCGGCTCGACGGCCTGCCAGCAGTTCGTCACCGAGCTGGGCCGCAACTTCCAGGTGATCTACGAACAGGCCAACGCCCACGGCCAGAAGGTGCAGGCGGCCGGAAGCAACATGGCCAGCACCGACAGCACTGTCGGATCCAGCTGGGGCTAGTGGCGATCGCAAGCGCGGCGAAGCCGGGCGCGGCGGGTCGCCACCATCGGGCTAAGGCGTCACGAGAATCTTGCAGTGCCGCTCGGGGTCGGCCAGGTCGTCGAAGGCCTGGCCGACGCCGTCGAGCCCGACCTCCCCGGTGATCACCGGCGTGACGTCGATCTCGCCCTCGGCCAGCGCGCGCAACGAGTCGCCGAACTCCTCCGGGTTGTAGGCGAGGACGAACTGCACGCTGATCTCCTTGGCGATCGCGAAGAAGGGATGCACGGTGTCGGCCTGCATGCACACCCCCGCGACAACCAGGCGGGTGCCGGGCCGCGCGCGGCGCAGCACGTCATCGATGATTCCCGGGACGCCGATCGCCTCGAACACGACCGCGGCCTTGACGGAGTCGAAGGGTGAGCCCTGGGCCGCGTCCAACGTCCGGTGCGCGCCCATCGCGGTGGCCAGCTCGCGCCGCTTCGGGGAAAAGTCGGATGCCACAATGGTTTCCACGCCGCGCGCTCGAAGGGCGGCGATGATCGCGATCCCGATCGGACCGCAACCGAGCACCAGGGCGGTCTCGCCCGGCGTGATGTTGGACTTGTTGACGGCGTGCAATCCCACCGCCATGGGTTCGGTCAACGCGGCATGCTTGTAGTCGAGGCCGTTGGGGATGGGCAACAGCAGCGGCGCCGAGAGCAGCATCCGTTCGGCGTAGCCGCCGATCGTGCTGTTGCTGTAGACGATCGGCTCGACGCCCTTGGGAGACAACAGAACCGGAATCGAGGTCACCATGGTTCCCGGCGGATGGGTGTCCGTATCCGGTCCGGCTTCGAGCACCTCGGCGCTGAACTCGTGACCCATGTAGACGTCGCTGTTCAGGTCGACGCCCATGCCACCGGCGTCGGCGGCCACCTGGGCCGTCATCTCCATCACCTCGTCGCCGTGGGCGGCGAAATGCAAGTCGGAGCCGCAAATTCCGCACGCCCGCACGCCGACCAGCACCTGACCCGGGCCCGGCACCGGTTCGGGCACGTCGTCGCGGTAGACCATCCGTCCGTCTCGTAACACCGCAGCGCGCATCAGCTTTCCACGCCTTTCTGTTCGTCGACGTGCTCGGTGATGGCCTTGACGATGGCATCGCCGGCGCGCCCGATCAATTGGTCGCGCATGCCCCTGGCCCAGTCGTGTGACGACCGCGAGGCCTCGAGCTGTCCCTTGAAGTAGGGAATCACCTTGCGGGCCATCAGGTCATAGCAGTGGTACGTCGCTTCCGGTGAGGCCCAGTCGTGTCCGAGCATCAGCAGTGTCCCGAAGCCGCCCGACCGTTCGAGCAGGTCTTCGATGTGCGCGATCGCGTCGTCCGGCGTGCCGATGCAGCAATTTCCCTTGGCCGCATAGTCCGCCACGAACTCATACGGCGTCTGCGCCTCGCCGTCGACCTCGTTGGACAGCGGCACGAAGCCCGCCGCGCCGAAGTAGTTCGCGAAATCCTGTAGCCCGTACGTGCAATCCTCGATGGCCTGCTCACGGCTGTCGGCAATGTGCATGATGCTCAAGACGCGCCACGAAGTCCGGTCTGGCTCGTCGCGGCCGACCTTGGCGGCCTGCTCGCGCACCACCTCCCAGGTGTTCTCCAGCGCGGCGTAACCGCCCGGCACGGACATCGACAGCGAGAGCAGCGACGTGCCCAACGCGCCGGCCAGCCGCGGGCCGGACGGGGAAATCATTGCCGCCGTAGATATCTCCGGGTAAGGCCAGGTGAAAGGGCGGATGTGCAACTGGGCGTCGCGCAGCGTGAACCAGTCGGTGTGCCGGTCGACCCGTTCGGACGGACCCGCGCGAAACAGCGCCAGGATCGCCTCGAGGGATTCCTGCATCATGTGTCGCTGATCGACCGGGTCGATGCCCATCATGTACGCGTCCGACGGCAGCGCGCCGGGCCCGGTGCCGAACATGACCCGGCCGCGGGTCAGGTGGTCCAGCAGCACCCAGCGGTCGGCCACCATCAGCGGGTGGTGGTAGGGCAGCGACACCACTCCGGTGCCCAGCCGGATGTGCTTCGTGCGCTCCGCCGCGGCGGCGATGAACACTTCCGGGCAGGCGATCAGCTCGTAGCCACCCGAGTGGTGCTCGCCGAACCAGGCTTCGTCGAAGCCGAGGCGGTCCAGCGCGACGACGCGCTCCATGTCGTATTCCAAAGCGACCGTGGGGGATTGGCCGGTCGGATGAAAAGGCGTGATGAAGACGCCGAAACGCAGCGGGACACCCATTACCATTCCACTCCTTTGAGGAACTCGAGCAGTGCCGCGTTGACTTCGTCGGGCCGTTCTTGCTGCAGCCAATGTCCGGCCCCTTCGATCAGCACCTCGCGGTATGGGCCGGAGATCACCTCCGAAACGCGGTCGCGACTGGTGAAGGACAGCACCGGGTCGCCGGTTCCGGCGATAAAGAGGCACGGCACGCCAATCTTCGCGCCGTCGAGATCGGCCGTGGTCTCCCAGTTGCGGTCGAAATTTCGGTACCAGTTCAGGCCGCCGGTGAATCCCGTACGGGAGAACTCCGCGATGTAATGGTCGAGCTCGTCCTGGCTGATCCAATCCGGCAGCCCGTCCGGCTCGGGAAGCCGATCGATGAAGCCTTCGGGCCCGGGGGCGGCCATCCGCAGCAGCGCGTCCGCGCCGCCGGAACCGTTGAGGCCGCCCATCATCCGTCGCATGGTGCGGGCGGGGTCGCCCCCGAGTTCGGCGTCGGCGACGCCGGGCTCCTGGAAGTAGAGAATGTAGAAGAAGTTTTCACCGAAGAGCTTGCGCCACGCCCGCGTCGGCGCCACCTGCGAGCGGGGCAGCGCCGGAACGCTGAGCGCGGCGACCGCCGCGACCCGGGCGGGGTGCAACAGCGGCGCATGCCACGCGACGGGCGCGCCCCAGTCGTGTCCGATCCAGACGGCGCGCTCGGCGCCGACGTCGTCGAGCAATCCGACCAGGTCGGCGGTCAACTCGTGAATGTCGTACGCCTCGATCGGGTCCGGACGCGACGATCCACCGTAGCCGCGCTGATCGGGTGCCAGAACGTGATAGCCGGCCTCGGCGAGGACCGGTATCTGGTGTCGCCATGAATAGGCCAACTCGGGAAAGCCATGGGCCAGGATCACCACGGGCGCGCCGCGATCTCCCGCCTCGGTCACCCGCAATTGCACGCCATTTGTGTCTACTAACCGCTGGGTTGACGAAAGCACGGTTTCACCAAATCACAAGGACACCGGGCAGAGAAGGCCTTTCTTTATCGCCTGTGTAATCCGCCCCATAATTTGGGCATGCGATTGGACCACGTGGTTCTTTGGACGAGGGACGCGCGCGCGGCGGTGGATTTCTACACGAGAGTGGTCGGGCTGACGCCGGAACGTTTCGCGGAGTTCGAGGCCGGCGAGGCGCCGTTCCCGAGCGTGCGGGTGTGCGACGACTCCATCATCGATCTGATGCCGGTTGAGATGGCCTCGTCCGCGGTGGCCGAGGGAAGTGCCGGCCACCCCGTCAACCACGTCTGCCTCGCGCTGTCGAAAGCCGAATACGACGCGTTGGATGAGCGCCTGCAAGCCGCCGGCGTGGACACCGGCGCACGGCTCACCCACAGCTTCGGGGCCCGAGGGTGGTCACCGCAGACGTACTACTTCGCCGACCCGGACGGCAACGTCGTCGAGGCCCGCTACTACGAGTGACGGCTCGGGTGGGTGTGCCGAGCGTCACGCCAGCGCGACTGTGGCCGTTCAAAGCCACGCTGGCGTGACATTCGGGAACTGCCGCTCGTTGATTCGTGAAGACGGTGGCGTGCCGCTGCCTCCCGGCTCTGCCGGGGCTGGCAGCAGCCGCTAGCGGTAGCCTGGACATTTGCAGCTTCGTGTATCGGGGAAGGACCTGGCCGACGAGGCCGATGATTGATGAACCGGAAAAACGTGATTCGCACCCTCACGGCGATCGCCGTTGTGGTGCTGCTGGGTTGGTCGTTTTTTTACTTTAGCGACGACACCCGCGGTTACAAGCCCGTCGACACCTCGGTGGCGATGGCCCAGATCAGCGGCGACAACGTCAAGAGCGCGCAGATCGACGATCGCGAGCAGCAGCTGCGGTTGACCTTGAAGAAGGGCAACAAGGACACCGACAACTCCGACAAGGTCATCACCAAATACCCGAGCGGATACGCGGTCGACCTGTTCAACGCGCTCAACACCAAGAACGCGAAGGTCAGCACCGTCGTGAACGAGGGCAGCATCCTGGGCGAGTTGCTCGTCTACGTGCTGCCGCTGCTGTTGCTGGTGGGCCTGTTCGTGATGTTCTCCCGCATGCAGGGCGGCGCCCGGATGGGCTTCGGATTCGGCAAGTCCCGGGCGAAGATGCTCAACAAGGACATGCCCAAGACCACCTTCGCCGACGTCGCGGGCGTCGACGAGGCGGTCGAGGAGCTCTACGAGATCAAGGACTTCCTGCAGAACCCCAGCAGGTACCAGGCACTGGGCGCCAAGATCCCCAAGGGCGTGCTGCTCTACGGCCCGCCCGGAACCGGCAAGACGCTGCTGGCCCGCGCCGTCGCCGGCGAGGCCGGGGTGCCGTTCTTCACGATCTCCGGCTCCGACTTCGTCGAGATGTTCGTGGGTGTCGGCGCGTCGCGCGTGAGAGACCTGTTCGAGCAGGCCAAGCAGAACAGCCCGTGCATCATCTTCGTCGACGAGATCGACGCGGTCGGCCGCCAGCGCGGCGCCGGGCTGGGCGGCGGCCACGACGAGCGCGAGCAGACGCTCAACCAGTTGCTGGTCGAGATGGACGGTTTCGGCGACCGCGCCGGCGTCATCCTGATCGCGGCCACCAACCGCCCCGACATCCTCGACCCGGCGCTGCTGCGGCCCGGCCGCTTCGACCGCCAGATCCCCGTCTCCAACCCCGACCTGGCCGGCCGCCGGGCCGTCTTAAGGGTGCACTCCAAGGGCAAGCCGATCGCCCCGGACGCCGACCTGGACGGGCTGGCCAAGCGGACCGTCGGCATGACCGGCGCCGACCTGGCCAACGTCATCAACGAGGCGGCGCTGCTGACCGCGCGCGAAAACGGCACCGTCATCACCGGCCCCGCACTGGAAGAGGCGGTGGACCGGGTGATCGGCGGCCCGCGCCGCAAGGGCCGGATCATCAGCGAGCAGGAGAAGAAGATCACCGCCTATCACGAGGGCGGGCACACGCTGGCGGCCTGGGCGATGCCGGACATCGACCCGGTCTACAAGGTGACGATCCTGGCCCGCGGACGCACGGGCGGGCACGCGGTGGCGGTGCCCGAGGAAGACAAGGGCCTGCGGACCCGCTCGGAGATGATCGCCCAGCTGGTGTTCGCGATGGGCGGGCGCGCCGCCGAGGAACTGGTGTTCCGCGAGCCCACCACGGGCGCCGTGTCCGACATCGAGCAGGCCACCAAGATCGCGCGCTCGATGGTCACCGAATTCGGGATGAGCTCCAAACTGGGCGCCGTCAAGTACGGCACCGAGCACGGCGACCCGTTCCTGGGTCGCACCATGGGAACGCAGGCCGACTACTCCCACGAGGTCGCCCGCGACATCGACGACGAGGTGCGCAAGCTGATCGAGGCCGCGCACACCGAGGCCTGGGAAATCCTCACCGAATACCGCGACGTGCTCGACACGCTGGCCGGTGAACTGCTGGAGAAGGAAACCTTGCACCGGCCCGAGCTGGAGGGCATCTTCTCCGGCGTCGAAAAGCGCCCGCGGCTAACCATGTTCGACGACTTCGGGGGCCGCATCCCCTCGGACAAGCCGCCGATCAAGACGCCCGGCGAGCTGGCCATGGAGCGTGGCGAGCCGTGGCCGCCACCGGTCGCCGAGCCGGCCTTCAAGGCGGCCATCGCCGCGGCCAGCGAGGCCGCCGAGGCCGCCCGCGCGGAGGCCGACAGAAACGCCAACGGCCCCAACGGTTCTCACGGCGGCCAGCCCGGAGGCAATCGAGAGCCCGCTCCGCACGGTCCGACCCAGCCGGACTACGGTGCGCCGGCGGGCTGGTATGCGCCGGGATGGCCGCCGCCCCAACAGCAGCAACACCAGCCCAACTACTGGTATCCGCCCGCGCAGCCCCCGCAGCAGCCGTATTGGCCGCAGCCGGTGCCGAGCTATCCGGGCCAGCCGGGCCCGCCGGCCCATCCGCCCTACCCGCCGTACCCGCCCTATCCGCCGCCCGGTCAATCCCATCCGGATGCCGGAAAGTCTCCGGAGAAAGAGGATGACGACGTGAGCCGGTCCAACCCGCCGGCGCACGGCTGACGAACGGAGGATTCGATGGCTCTCCCGGATTTGGAGCCCGATTTAGGGCCGGGTACCCACCAGGCGACTCCGCGCATCCGGGCGTTCGACCAGCAACGCGCCGAGGCGGCGGTCCGCGAGCTGCTTTATGCGATCGGGGAAGACCCCGATCGAAATGGCTTGCAAGACACCCCCGCCCGCGTCGCGCGCGCATATCGGGAGATGTTCGCCGGGCTTTACACGGACCCCGACAGCGTCCTGAACACCATGTTCGACGAGGACCATGACGAGATGGTGATCGTCAAGGAAATTCCGCTGTACTCGACCTGCGAGCATCACCTGGTCTCGTTTCACGGGGTGGCCCACGTCGGCTACATCCCCGGCCGCGACGGCAGGGTGACCGGCCTGTCCAAGATCGCCCGACTGGTGGACCTGTACGCCAAGCGGCCCCAGGTTCAGGAGCGGCTCACCAGCCAGATCGCCGACGCCCTGGTGAAGAAGCTCGATCCGCGCGGGGCGATCGTCGTCGTCGAGGCGGAGCACCTGTGCATGGCGATGCGCGGCGTCCGCAAGCCCGGCGCCGTCACCACCACCTCGGCGGTCCGTGGCATCTTCAAGACCAGTCCCGCCTCCCGGGCCGAAGCGCTCGATCTCATCTTGCGCAAGTGAGCCCTTTGAGGCCGATGCCCGTGCAGGTGATGGGAGTCCTCAACGTCACCGACGATTCGTTCTCGGACGGCGGGCGCTACCTCGATGCCGACGACGCCGTCGCCCATGGCCTGGCGATGGTCGCCGAGGGCGCGGGCATCGTCGACGTCGGAGGCGAGTCGACCCGGCCCGGGGCCGTCCGCATCGACCCGCGGGTCGAGGCGTCGCGAGTGGTGCCCGTCGTCAAAGAACTTGCCGCGCAAGGCATTACCGTCAGCATTGACACCATGCACGCCGACGTCGCGCGGGCCGCGCTGCAGAGCGGCGCGCGGATCGTCAACGACGTGTCAGGTGGTCGCGCCGACCCGGCGATGGCCCCGCTGCTCGCCGAGGCCGGCGTGCCGTGGGTGCTGATGCACTGGCGGCCGGTGTCGCCCGAGCGCCCGCACGAGGCCCCGCACTACCGCGACGTGGTGGCCGAGGTGCGCGGTGAGCTGCTCGCCACCGTGGACGACGCGGTGGCCGCCGGTGTCGATCCCGACAAGCTGGTGATCGACCCCGGCCTGGGATTCGCCAAGACGGGGCAACACAATTGGGCGCTGCTGCACGCGCTGCCGCAGCTGGTGGCCACCGGGATTCCGGTCCTGTTGGGCGCGTCCCGCAAGCGGTTTCTCGGCACCTTGCTGGCCGGACCCGACGGGTCGCCGCGACCGCCCGACGGGCGCGAGACGGCGACCGCGGTGATCTCCGCGCTGGCCGCCCTGCACGGGGCATGGGGCGTGCGGGTGCACGACGTGCGCGCCTCCGTCGATGCCCTCAAGGTTGTCGAGGCCTGGACTCAGAATGGCTGATCGAATCGAGTTGCGCGGCTTGGCCGTTCGCGGCCGGCACGGGGTCTTCGAACACGAGCGCGCCACCGGCCAGGATTTCGTCGTCGACATCACCGTGTGGATCGACCTGGCCGACGCCGCCGCGAGCGACGACCTGTCCGACACGTACGACTACGGCGCGCTGGCGCAGCTGGCCGCCGACATCGTCGGCGGGCCGGCGCGCAAGCTGATCGAAACGGTCGGGGCCGAGATCGCCGACCGGGTGATGGACGACGGGCGCGTGCACGCCGTCGAGGTGGTCGTGCACAAGCCGCAGGCCCCCATCCCGCAGCAGTTCGCCGACGTGGCCGTCGTGGTGCGGCGGTCGCGGCGCGGCGGTCGCGGTTCGGTGATCCCGGCCGGTGGGGCAGTGTGACGCGCGTCGTGCTGTCCATCGGGTCCAACCTGGGCGACCGGTTGGCCCGGCTGCAGTCGGTCGTCGACGGGCTCCAGAAAGGGGGGGCCGCCGTCGTCGCGGTGTCTCCCATCTACGAGACCGATCCCTGGGGCCGGGTGGATCAGGCCCCGTTTCTCAACGCGGTGCTCGTCGCCGACGACCCCGCGTGCGACGGGCAGGCCTGGCTGAGCCGGGCGCAGGAATTCGAGCGGGCGGCGGGACGGATCCGCGGCGAGCGCTGGGGCCCGCGCTCCCTCGACGTCGACCTGGTTGCCTGTTACGCCGACGGCGACACGGAAGTGATCACCCGCGAGCCCAACCTGACGCTGCCGCACCCGCTGGCCCACCTGCGCGCCTTCGTGATGGTGCCGTGGCTGGCCATCGAGCCGGACGCGCGCCTGACGGTGGCCGAGGGGCGCCGCCCCGTCGCGCAGCTGCTTGCCGAGCTCGACCCGGCCGACCGGGCCGGCGTTCGGCTGTCCAACCTGACGCTCGAGCTCGGCAGAAACCCGGAATCGGACGCCTGATGGGCCCGACCCGCAAGCGTGACCTGACGGCCGCGGTGGTCGGCGCTGCGGTGTTGGGCTACCTGCTGGTCGTCTCGCTGTATCGCTGGTTCCCGCCCATCACGGTGTTGACCGGGCTGCCGCTGCTCGGTGTGGCCATCGCCGAGGCGCTCTGGGCGCGTTATGTGCGGGTCAAGATCAACGACGGCGAAATCGGCGCCGGGCCCGGCTGGCTTCACCCGCTGGCGGTGGCGCGCAGCGTGGTGGTGGCCAAGGCGTCCGCCTGGGTGGGCGCGCTGGTGCTGGGCTGGTGGGCCGGGGTGCTGGTGTACTTCCTGCCGCGGCGGTCGTGGCTGCGGGCGGCTGAGCACGACACCCCCGGCACGGTGGTGGCCGCCGTCAGCGCGCTGGCGTTGGTCGTCGCCGCGCTGTGGCTGCAGCATTGCTGCAAGTCTCCGCAGGATCCGACCGAGCACGGTGAGGGTGCGGAAACCTGACGCTCCCGGCGGCCCGGCGCTCAACGGGGTTGGGAATCGCCGGTGCCGCGCGACACGCGGAGTGACCTCGCGCAGGTACTCTCAGGCCATGACCGTTCTGTCCCGCGGCGCCCGGGTTCGGCGCGGCGGCCGCAGGCCGGGGTGGGTGCTCTTGACGGCGTTGCTGGTCCTCGCGATGGGAGCCAGTTCCGCACTGGTTTTCACCAATCGGGTGGAACTGCTCAAGCTCGCTGTAATCCTGGCGCTGTGGGCCGCAGTCGCCGGCGCCTTCGTTTCGGTGCTCTACCGCCGCCAAAGCGATGCGGACCAGTCCCGCGTCCGGGACCTGAAGCTGGTCTACGACCTGCAGCTGGACCGGGAAATCTCGGCCCGCCGCGAATACGAGCTGACCGTGGAGTCGCAGCTGCGCCGCGAGCTGGCATCCGAGCTGCGCGCCCAGGCCGAGGACGACCTGGCGGCGCTGCGCGCCGAACTGAGCGCCCTGCGCACCAGCCTCGAGATCCTGTTCGACACCGACTTACAGCAGCGCCCCGCGATCGAGACCCACGAGACCGAGGCGCCCCGCGGCCGGGCATACAGCGAGTGGGAACGCAACGGCGAGAGCAACCCGGATTGGGTGCCCAGCGATCGCGTCGCGTCGGTCGCCCGGGACAACCCGCCCGGCCACCCGGACGAAGCCGCGATCATCGACGTGCCCGAGGAGCCGCTGCTACCGCCCCGGCAGCCGCCACCCCTGCGCGAGCGGTTCGGTTACGACGTCCGCCAAGACGCGCGGTACGTCGTCTCCCAGGAGCCGCCGTACATGACGCCGCCGCCGGCGCCGGAGCAGCCGAGATACGAGCAACGCCAGCCGCCGCCCCCGCCCCGACCAGAGCCGCAGCCGCAGCCGCAGATGCAGGACTGGCAGCCCACCGCCGCGGGTGCCGAATCGCCGGGCGGGCGGCGCGCCCGTCATTACGGCGCCGAGGAAACCCTGGATGGCTCGCCCTTCGAGCACCCGCAGGCACCGCCCTATGGCGAGACCGGCCGGCGGGCGCGGTCGCGCCACTCGGCGGAATATCGCGACTACGGCGTGCGCAACTTTCCCCCGCAAGCGGGCGGTACCCCCACGGCGACGAACGAGCCCGCGCCGCCGCCCCCGCCGCAACCGGGACCGCCGCCGCCCGCCGCGCCGCCGCCACCACCGCAGATGGCCCCTCCGCCACACGCCGAGGCCGCGCCCCGGCATCGCGGCACCGACCCCCTGGCCCGGGGCTCGGATGGAGCGGACGACAGCCCGCCCAGCGGCGGCCAGTCCGTGGCCGAACTGCTGGCGCGGCTGCAGGTCGAGCCCTCCGGCGGCGGTCGCCGCCGTCGCCGCGACGGCTGAGCTGGGAGCTTCCTCACATTGGGCCTGCACTGAGAATCGACTAAAGTCTTAGTGACCGTCCGGTACCCGCGCATGGGACTGGAACGAACCAAGAAAGCTATGAGGTCGTCTGCGATGGAGCAGTTCGACGGACTGCGCCCGGCCCGGCTCAAGGTGGGAATCATCTCCGCCGGGCGCGTGGGCTCCGCGCTCGGTGTCGCGCTGGAGCGCGCCGACCACGTCGTCGTGGCGTGCAGCGCGGTCTCGCACGCATCGCGCCAGCGGGCGCAACACAGGTTGCCCGATACGCCGGTGGCATCGCCGCCGGACGTGGCCGCCAACGCCGAGCTGCTGCTGTTGGCGGTTCCCGACAGCGAACTCGCCGGCCTGGTGTCCGGGCTGGCGGCGACCGCGGCCGTGCGCCCCGGCACGATCGTCGCGCACACCTCCGGAGCCAACGGGGTCGGGATACTGGCGCCGCTGAGCCACGACGGCTGCATCCCATTGGCCATTCACCCCGCCATGACGTTCACCGGCTCCGACGAGGACATCAGCCGGCTGCCCGACACCTGCTTCGGGATCACCGCGGCCGACGAGGTCGGGTACGCGATCGCGCAGTCGCTGGTCCTCGAGATGGGCGGGGAGCCGTTCTGCGTCCCCGAGCAAGCCCGAGTGCTCTATCACGCCGCGCTGGCGCACGCGGGCAACCACATCGTGACGGTGCTCGCCGACGCGATCGAGGCGTTGCGGGCCGCGCTGCGCGGCAGCGAACTGCTCGGCCAACAGAGCGTCGACGACCAGCCGGGCGGCCTCGCCGAGCGCATCGTCGGACCGCTGGCCCGGGCGGCGCTGGAGAACACCCTGCGTCGCGGGCAGGGCGCCCTCACCGGGCCGGTCGCCCGCGGTGACGCCGCCGCCGTCGCCGAGCACCTGGCCGCGCTGGCCGACGTCGACCCCGACCTGGCCCAGGCGTACCGGGTCAACGCGTTGCGGACGGCTCAGCGCGCGCACGCACCCGCCGACGTCCTCGAGGTGCTGGCGCGATGACGCCCACCTTCAAGCCCGGCGAACTCAACGTCTACTCGGCGCCGCGCGACGTCGCCGACGTCAGCCGCGCGCTGCGCCACACCGGCCGGCGCGTGATGCTGGTGCCCACCATGGGCGCCCTGCACGACGGGCACCTCGCCCTGGTGCGGGCCGCCAAGCGGGTCCCCGGCTCGGTGGTCGTGGTCTCGATTTTCGTCAACCCGCTGCAGTTCGGGGCCGGGGAAGACCTGGACGCCTACCCCCGGACCCTCGATGAGGACGTCGCGTTGCTGCGCGGCGAGGACGTCGAGATCGTGTTCGCGCCCACCGCGGCGGCGATGTACCCCGACGGCCTGCGCACCACCGTGCACCCCGGCCCGCTGGCCGCCGAACTCGAGGGCGGCGCGCGGCCGACCCATTTCGCCGGCGTGCTGACCGTAGTGTGCAAGCTGCTGCAGATCGTGCACCCGGACCGGATTTTCTTCGGCGAGAAGGATTACCAGCAGCTGGTCCTAATCCGCCAGATGGTGACCGACCTCAACATCGACGTGGCGGTGGTCGGCGTGCCCACCGTGCGCGAATACGACGGCCTGGCGATGTCGTCGCGCAACCGCTACCTGGACCCGGCGCAACGCGAGCTGGCCGGCACCCTTTCGGCGGCGCTGACGGCGGCGGCGCACGCCGCGCCCACGGGCGCGCAGGCGGCGCTGAACGCCGCTAACGCCGTGCTGGACGCCGTGCCGGCGATCAGCGTCGACTACCTGGAACTGCGCGACGCGAACCTGGGCCCGCTGCGGCCCGGCGCGCCCGGCCGGCTGCTGATCGCCGCCCGCCTGGGCAGCACCCGACTGCTGGACAACATCGCCATCGAAATAGGAGCAACACCGCCGGCACCCTCGGGGCCGGACGCTTATCGGGAGACCCTCGAATCTCATTGGAGGAATTGATGTTACGGACCATGCTGAAGTCGAAGATCCACCGCGCCACGGTGACGCAGGCCGACCTGCACTACGTCGGCTCGGTGACCATCGACGCCGACCTGATGGACGCCGCGGACCTGCTCGAGGGCGAGCAGGTGACCATCGTGGACATCGACAACGGCGCCCGCCTGGTCACCTACGCGATCACCGGCGAACGCGGCAGCGGCGTGATCGGAATCAACGGCGCCGCAGCGCATCTGGTGCACCCGGGCGACCTGGTGATCCTGATCGCCTACGGGACGATGGAAGACGCGGAGGCGCGCGCCTACCGGCCGCGGATCGTGTTCGTCGACGCGGACAACAAGCCGATCGACCTCGGCGACGACCCGGCCTTCGTGCCCGCTGATGCGGCGGAGCTGCTCGACCCCCGGATAGTCGCGAGTTAGCCGTGCTGCTGGCCATCGACGTCCGCAACACGCACACCGTCGTCGGACTGCTGTCGGGATCCAAAGAGCACGCAAAGGTCGTGCAGCAGTGGCGCATTCGCACCGAGTCCGAGGTCACCGCGGACGAGCTCGCGCTGACCATCGACGGCCTGATCGGTGACGATTCCGAGCGCCTCACCGGTGCCGCCGCACTGTCGACCGTCCCGTCGGTGCTGCACGAGGTGCGGGTCATGCTCGACCAGTACTGGCCGTCGGTGCCCAGCGTGCTCATCGAGCCGGGGGTGCGCACCGGGATCCCGCTGCTGGTCGACAATCCGAAAGAGGTGGGCGCGGACCGGATCGTCAACTGCCTGGCGGCATTTCACAAGTACCGCAAGGCGGCCATCGTCGTCGATTTCGGGTCGTCGATCTGTGTGGACGTGGTGTCGGCCAAGGGCGAGTTTCTCGGCGGCGCCATCGCCCCGGGTGTGCAGGTTTCGTCCGATGCCGCCGCCGCCCGCTCCGCGGCGCTGCGCCGCGTCGAGCTGACCCGGCCCCGATCGGTGGTCGGCAAGAACACCGTCGAATGCATGCAGGCCGGTGCCGTTTTCGGCTTCGCCGGTCTGGTCGACGGTTTGGTCCGGCGCATCCGCGACGACGTGGACGGCTTCGCCGGCGATGACGTGGCCGTCGTGGCGACCGGCCACACCGCGCCGCTGCTGCTGCCCGAACTGCACACCGTCAACCACTACGACCAGCACCTGACATTGCACGGCCTGCAGCTGGTCTTCGAACGCAACCGCGACGCCGAGCGCGGCCGGCTGAAGACGGCGCGCTAAGTCGCAGTAGCCGGCGGTCAGTGTGAATCCACGGCGTTGGGTGTGAAACGTCGCAGCGATTGCGCCGAATTTTCCGCCCAGGTGCAACACGCAAAGCCCTGAATGCACACGCAGTGCCTGCTGATGCCTGCTGATGCCTTCTGATGCCTTCTGAGGCCCGCTGGAGCGTCCTTTAAGCTGGCACGTCGTGAGTGACGCCGCCCCCGACCTTCCCGAGCAGTTCCGGATCCGCCGGGACAAGCGCGCTCGGCTGCTGGCCGAGGGATCCGACCCCTACCCCGTCGCGATCGAGCGCACCCACACCCTGGCCGAGGTCCGCGCCGCCCACCCAGACCTGCCCACCGACACCGCCACCGAAGACATCGTCGGCGTCGCGGGCCGGGTCATCTTCGCGCGCAACTCGGGAAAACTGTGCTTTGCGACACTCCAGGACGGCGACGGCACCACGCTGCAGGTGATGGTCAGCCTCGACAAGGTCGGCCGCGAGTCGCTCGACGCGTGGAAGGCAGACGTCGACCTCGGCGACATCGTCTACGTGCACGGCAACGTGATCAGCTCACGGCGCGGCGAATTGTCCGTGCTGGCCGACTCGTGGCGGATGGCGGCCAAGTCGCTGCGGCCGCTGCCCGTTGCGCACAAGGAGATGAGCGAGGAGTCGCGAGTACGGCAGCGCTACGTCGACCTGATCGTCCGCCCGCAGGCCCGCACCGTGGCCCGGCAGCGAATCGCCGTGATCCGGGCGATCCGCAATGCGCTGGAACGGCGCGGCTTTCTCGAAGTCGAAACCCCTATCTTGCAGACGCTGGCCGGCGGCGCCGCGGCCCGGCCGTTCATCACGCATTCCAATGCGCTCGACATCGATCTCTACCTGCGGATCGCGCCGGAACTGTTCCTCAAGCGCTGCATCGTCGGCGGTTTCGACAAGGTCTTTGAGCTAAATCGGGTGTTCCGAAACGAGGGGGCCGATTCGACGCATTCTCCGGAATTCTCCATGCTCGAGACATACCAAACGTACGGAACCTACGACGATTCGGCGATCGTCACGCGCGAGCTTATTCAAGAGGTGGCCGACGAGGCGATCGGAACCCGACAACTGCCGTTCCCGGACGGCAGCGTGTACGACATCGACGGAGAATGGGCGACTATACAAATGTACCCGTCGCTGTCGGCGGCACTCGGTGAGGAGATCACGCCCGAGACGACGGTCGAGCGGCTGTGGGCGATCGCCGATCGGCTTGGTGTGGAGATCCCCGCCGACCGCGACCCCTCTTTCTATGGGCACGGCAAACTCGTCGAGGAGCTGTGGGAGCACACGGTGGGCAATTCCCTGACCGCGCCCACCTTCGTCAAGGATTTCCCAGTGGAGACAACACCTTTGACGCGACAGCACCGCAGCATTCCGGGCGTGACCGAGAAGTGGGACCTCTACCTTCGCGGGATTGAACTGGCCACCGGGTACTCCGAGTTGAACGATCCCGTCGTGCAACGGGAGCGGTTCGCCGCGCAGGCGCGCGCCGCTGCCGCCGGCGACGACGAGGCGATGGCGCTGGACGAAGATTTTCTCGCCGCGCTCGAGTATGGGATGCCGCCGTGCACCGGAACCGGAATGGGTATCGATCGGTTGTTGATGTCTTTGACCGGCCTGTCAATTCGAGAGACAGTTTTGTTCCCGATTGTTCGGCCGCACTCCTGAGTTACCCGTTGCGTCCGGATTGAGTATCCTGCGTTGTTATGGCAGATTGGTGACTTGGGGAGTGAATCCAAACTGCTCAGCAACTGCTCAGGACGAAACGCGAGGGTAAGCTAATGGCGAAAAAAGTGACCGTCACCTTGGTCGATGATTTCGACGGTGCGGGCGCGGCCGACGAAACGGTTGAATTCGGGCTTGACGGGGTGACCTACGAGATTGACCTTTCGTCCAAGAATGCTGCGAAACTGCGCAACGATTTGAAGCAATGGGTCGCGGCGGGCCGCCGCGTCGGCGGTCGCCGGCGCGGGCGTTCCGGCTCGGGACGTGGTCGCGGCGCCATCGACCGCGAGCAAAGCGCCGCGATCCGCGAATGGGCCCGCCGCAACGGGCACAACGTGTCGACGCGCGGCCGCATCCCGGCGGACGTCATCGACGCGTTCCACGCGGCGACCTAAGCGAAGCGCTTACCGGCGCCCGGGTCCGCAAGGCCCGGGCGCCGGTTGTTTTCAATTTCGCTGGCGGCGCAACGCTCGCCGGCCCGCGCGGGAAACGCTTTGGTGTTTTTCCTCGTTTACCTGGTACGGCTGTGCGCCCACGGGGGTATGCGGCCGGGACGGCCAGCAACCGCAACGTTAGGAACCCCGGCGGGCCGACCATTACAGTGGAGAGCAGGTACGCGGTTCCGGCCCCCAGGGGCCGGCAATTGGCCATCAAGAGGTCTGTACCGATGTGAGGGAGAGCAGGTAAGCACCGATGTTCGAAAGATTTACCGACCGTGCCCGCAGGGTCGTCGTCCTGGCGCAAGAAGAGGCCCGGATGCTCAACCACAACTACATCGGCACCGAGCACATCCTGTTGGGTTTGATTCACGAGGGCGAGGGCGTCGCGGCGAAGTCGCTGGAGTCCCTGGGCATCTCGCTCGAGGGCGTTCGCAGCCAGGTCGAGGAGATCATCGGCCAGGGCCAGCAGGCGCCGTCGGGGCACATCCCGTTCACGCCGCGCGCCAAGAAGGTTCTCGAGCTGAGCCTGCGCGAGGCGCTGCAGCTGGGCCACAACTACATCGGCACCGAGCACATTCTGCTCGGCCTGATCCGCGAGGGTGAGGGCGTGGCCGCCCAGGTGCTGGTCAAGCTGGGCGCGGAGCTGACGCGGGTGCGCCAGCAGGTGATCCAGCTGCTGAGCGGCTACCAGGGCAAGGAAGCCGCGGAAGCCGGAACCGGCGGCCGCGGCGGCGAGTCCGGCAGCCCGTCCACGTCGCTGGTGCTCGACCAGTTCGGCCGCAACCTGACGGCCGCCGCGATGGAAGGCAAGCTGGACCCGGTCATCGGCCGCGAGAAGGAAATTGAGCGGGTGATGCAGGTGTTGAGCCGGCGCACCAAAAACAACCCGGTGCTGATCGGCGAGCCCGGCGTCGGCAAGACCGCCGTCGTCGAGGGCCTGGCGCAGGCCATCGTGCACGGCCAGGTTCCGGAGACGCTGAAGGACAAGCAGCTCTACACGCTGGACCTGGGTTCGCTGGTGGCGGGCAGCCGCTACCGCGGTGACTTCGAGGAACGCCTCAAGAAGGTGCTCAAGGAGATCAACACCCGCGGCGACATCATCCTGTTCATCGACGAGCTGCACACGCTGGTGGGCGCCGGTGCCGCCGAGGGCGCGATCGACGCGGCGAGCATCCTCAAGCCCAAGCTGGCCCGCGGCGAACTCCAGACGATCGGCGCCACCACCCTCGACGAGTACCGCAAGTACATCGAGAAGGACGCCGCCCTGGAGCGCCGCTTCCAGCCCGTGCAGGTCGGGGAGCCGACGGTGGCCCACACCATCGAGATCCTCAAGGGCCTGCGCGACCGCTACGAGGCCCACCACAGGGTGTCCATCAGCGACAGTGCGATCGTGGCCGCGGCCACCCTGGCCGACCGCTACATCAACGACCGGTTCCTGCCGGACAAGGCCATCGACCTGATCGACGAGGCGGGCGCCCGGATGCGGATCCGCCGGATGACCGCGCCGCCAGACCTGCGCGACTTCGACGAGAAAATCGCCGACGCGCGCCGCGAGAAGGAATCGGCGATCGACGCCCAGGACTTCGAGAAGGCCGCGAGCCTGCGGGACCGGGAGAAGCAACTGGTCGCCCAGCGGGCCGAGCGCGAAAAGCAGTGGCGCTCAGGCGACATGGACGTTGTCGCCGAGGTGGACGACAACGAGATCGCCGAGGTGCTGGGAAACTGGACCGGTATCCCGGTGTTCAAGCTCACCGAGGCCGAAACCACCCGGCTGCTGCGCATGGAGGACGAGCTGCACAAGCGGATCATCGGCCAGGTCGATGCCGTCAAGGCCGTCTCCAAGGCGATCCGCCGCACCCGCGCCGGGCTGAAGGACCCCAAGCGGCCCTCGGGCTCGTTCATCTTCGCCGGCCCATCCGGTGTCGGTAAGACCGAGCTGTCCAAGGCGCTGGCCAACTTCCTGTTCGGCGACGACGACGCGCTCATTCAGATCGACATGGGGGAGTTCCACGACCGCTTCACCGCGTCGCGGCTGTTCGGTGCCCCGCCGGGATACGTCGGCTACGAGGAGGGCGGCCAGCTCACCGAGAAGGTGCGCCGCAAGCCGTTTTCCGTGGTGCTGTTCGACGAGATCGAGAAGGCGCACCAGGAGATCTACAACAGCCTGTTGCAGGTCCTCGAGGACGGCCGGCTCACCGACGGCCAGGGGCGCACGGTGGACTTCAAGAACACCGTGCTGATCTTCACGTCCAACCTGGGCACCTCCGACATCTCCAAGCCGGTGGGCCTGGGCTTCACCCAGGGCGGCGGCGACAACAACTACGAGCGGATGAAGCAGAAGGTCAACGACGAGCTGAAGAAGCACTTCCGCCCTGAGTTCCTCAACCGCATCGACGACATCATCGTCTTCCACCAGCTGACGCGCGACGAGATCATCCAGATGGTCGACCTGATGATCGAACGGGTCGGCAAGCAGCTCAAGGCCAAAGACATGTCGATGGAGCTGACCGACAAGGCCAAGGCGCTGCTGGCCAAGCGTGGCTTCGACCCGGTGCTGGGCGCGCGCCCGTTGCGGCGCACCATCCAGCGCGAGATCGAGGACCAGCTCTCGGAGAAGATCCTCTTCGAGGAGGTCGGACCCGGACAGATCGTCACCGTCGACGTGGACAACTGGGACGGCGAAGGCGCCGGCGAGGAGGCGGTGTTCACGTTCACCGGGACCCGCAAGCCGCCGGCCGAGCCGGATCTGGCCAAGGCGGGAGCGCACGCGGCTCCCGAAACGCAGTAGCACGACAGCAAACGGGCGGTTAATCTCTGACGGGATTAACCGCCCGTTTCGCATCTAAGGGGCCGCTTGTGCTGATCGTGACAACCAATGACCTTCCGGGCTGGGAGATCCAGCGCGTGTGCGGCGAAGTGTTCGGGCTGACCGTCCGCTCGCGAAATGCGTTCTCCCAGATGGGTGCCGGCTTCAAGGCGATGTTCGGCGGCGAGCTGCAGGGGATGACCAAGAATCTCTCCGACAGCCGCAACGAGGCCCCCTAACTTGCAAGGGACGGCTGATCGCCGAGGCGCGCAACCGCGGTGGCAACGCGATCGTCGCGATGCGCTTCGACACCACCGAGATCGGCGACGTGTGGACCGAGATCTGCGCCTACGGCACGGCGGTCCAGGCGGTCCCGGTCACCGAAGGCGGCAAGTACACCGCCGGCCAGCTCGGCTACGGCGCCGCGGCTCCCCAGCATTGACGCCCGGTCTACACTGACAGCTGTCCTGACGGGACACGGAATCTGGTGAAATTCCAGAACGGTCGCGCCACTGTCGAAAGTCAGACCCGTAGCCCGTCATCCGCAGCGGGGACGCGCAATCCCCGGAAGGAGAACCCGTGGCAAATCTCGAGAAAGCCGGTGCCCGTACTCGGGCGGTCGATCTGTCGGCGGCAAGTGCCGCGCTCTGGTTGGCGGCGACCGCCTTCCTGGCGCTCTTGGCGCTGTACTTCGTCGGGGTCGATCAGGGCGCGGTGTCGCTGTTCGGCAGCGACTCCCACGTGCACGAGTTCGTCCACGACGCGCGCCATCTGCTCGGCTTCCCCTGCCACTGAACCGGGAAAGACCCGGCAGGGTGGAGAAGCGGCTGATTGCACGCGGTCTCCTGGCGGGGGCCGTCGGCGCGGTGCTGGCCTTCCTGTTCGCCCGCGTGTGCGCCGAGCCGGTCATCGCCCGCGCGATCGCTTTTGAGGACGGGCGAAGCGACGCCCTGGACGCTCATGGCGTGCACGAGCACGGCGCCGAGTTGTTCACCCGCGGTGTCCAGGCCAACGCCGGACTGGGTTTCGGCGTGCTGATTTTCGGCCTCGCGATGGGCGCGCTGTTCGCCGTGGCGTTCTGCGTGGTCTCCGTGCGCGCGAGAACCCTTGGGCCGCGGCCGCTTTCGGCTCTGCTGGCGGCGGGCGCGTTCGTAGCGGTATACCTCGTGCCGTTCCTGAAGTACCCCCCGAATCCGCCCGCCGTCGGTCAGGCGGACACGATCGGGGCCCGCACCGGCTGGTATCTGGTGATGGTGGCGGCCTCGGTGGCGCTGACGATCGCCGCGGTGTGGCTGGCCCGGCGGCTCGCCGCTGGGCTCGGCGCGTGGAACGCGGGCCTGGTCGCGGCGCTGGCCTATGTGCTGGCAATCGCGATGCTGGCGGTGCTGCTTCCTGTCGTCGACGAGACGCCGGCGCCGTTGCGCGACGCCTCGGGCGCGATCATCTATCCCGGCTTTCCGGCCGATGTGCTCTATGAATTCAGGCTGCTTTCGCTGGGGGCGCAATTGGTGTTGTGGGCGGCCATCGGCGTGGTCTTCGCGACGCTGGCCGGCCGGCTGCTGGGGGAGCGCGCCGACAGCGGACGGGAACCGAGCGCCGCGACATGACCGACGTCGTCCGCCTGACCCTGGTGTCGCACGCGCTGACCGACGCCATGGCCGACGGGCGCTTTCCCGCGGACGAGCCCCTCAACGGCCTCGGCCTTCGGCAGGCCAAAAAGGCTGGGCGCCTTGAGGTGGATGCGACCACACGCCAGCTCACGGGACCCGAGCGGCGCGCCCGCCAAACCGCCCAGCTGCTGGGCCTGCACGCCACGGTCGAGCCGCGGCTTGCCGACCTCGATTGCGGCGGGTGGTGCGGGCAGACCCTGCGGGCCGTCGGCCCCGCCGATCTCGAGACGTGGCTGACGGATCCGGCGGGCGCGCCGCACGGCGGCGAGTCGATCGTCGCCCTGATGGACCGGGTGGCCGGTTGGTTGGAGTCCCTGACCGGCGACGCATCGCCCGCGGTGGCGGTGACGCACCCCGCGGTGATCCGCGCCGCCATCCTGCGCGGCCTGGATGCACCGCCGAAGTCGTTCTGGCGCATCGATATTGCGCCGGCCAGTCGCACCGTGCTGCATTTCCGAAGCGGCCGTTGGACGCTGCGTTTGTAACCTGATAGCGCATGCGCTATCCAGTTCGTGAGTCACTCGGGGCGCGGCATCGGTGCCAATCGCCAATTCGGCGGCTCGCGCAGCCACGCCGTGGAGACCGTTGACCACTCCCCGACGCCGACATAGCAGCCGAACCGGGTCGTCGCGATGTTGGGATGGGCCAGCAGCAGTCCCGCCGCTGACAGATGTACGGCATCGCAGGTCTCCGCGATCGCCGGCCAGTCCGGATACTTGCGGCCGCCCGCCGTGACGGTGTTCGCGTCGATCAAGTCGGCCCAGTCACGGGCCGAATCGATCCGCGCCACGCGAGCACGGGAGACATCGAAATGCACCTCCCAGCGCGGCATTTCGCGTCTCAGGTTCTCGCCGCAGAGGGTCCACGAGTCCTCGTCCTCCGTGATCGGCGTCGAGGTCCAGAACGCGCCGGCTGGCAACACGCTCAACGGTTCTCGATTGCCGATGCGGGGTGCGCGCAATTCGCCGATCGTTCCCTGATGGATCTGCGGCGAGCCGAACGTCGCCAACCCCGTGAGGGCCGCGAGGCCGGCGACGTCGTAGCTGCGCAGCTCCGGATCGTCGACGTCGAGATTCGCCACCTCTAGATAGCGATCGGAGTAGAGATAACCGCTGACGGCCCGGGTCGCGGCCCGGATCAGCCTCACGGGTACGGCGAGGCCGCCCCTGGACCGCATGTCCTCGATGAACAGCCGCCCCGGAAAGGTATCCAGCAGCGACTCGCCAACACTCACCCGGCTACTTGGGCCCGATCAGCGCGAAGGCCTGCCTGGCGACCTGTAGCATCCAGCCGGTCACCCGGGGGCCGTGATCGCGCGGCCAGTTGAGCTGAAAGCTGACCACCCACGGCTGCTGGTTCTTGTCGACGGCGTACCAGCTGAACGTCAGATCACCGGGCAGCCCACCGGCTTTCGCGCCGATATACGGCCAGATGTTGCGGTCCAACTGGATGCCAGCCACCGCGGAAAGGATTTGCCTGACCGGTGCGGCCGGGCCGACCGCGTCGGCTTGCAGCGCCACGTGCACCCGGCAGATGTCCTCGGCGCTGCCGTACCACTCCGCGCCGTAGGCCGACGCCGGGGTGTGAGCATGGGCCGGATCCGGTTGGTAGGGAGTCGAATCCGCCTGCGCCAGCAGCTGGGCGCGCACCTGCTTGGAGCCCTGCTTCCACTGGTCGCGCAGATCGGGTTTGCCCCAGCCGACGGAGAACAGCTCATACATCGTGGGGAACGGCGTCATGCTGCCCGGGTCGTGATGCCCCGCGGTGGCGAGCGCCTCCTCGATGGCGTGCGTTCCCAGTCTTCCGATCAGCAGGTCGGTGGCCATGTTGTCGCTGGTGGCGATCATCTTCTCGGCGGCCGTGCGCACCGAAACCTGTGCCCCCACAGGCAACTCCAACCCCGACGAGCCGACCGCCCGGCCCTTCTCGGTGACGGTGAGCTGATCATCCCACGACACGGTGCCGTTTCGGACGGCGCTCGCGACCGCGTGCAGCACGTACAACTTGAAAATCGATGCCAGCGGTAGTGATTCGGCGGTGTTGGTGCCGGCGACGGGGTCACAGTGACCGTTGTTGACCTTGGCGGCCTGGTAGGAGTAGCGCGCGCCCGTCTTGCTCAGCACGGCGTCGACGTCGCGCCAGGAGTTGATCTTCGGCGGCTGGGTGTCGACGTCGAACCGGTCGACCCGGCCCTCGTCGTCGGTGTGTATCCGAATGTCTTGCCGCGCGCCGTACGACGTCACCAGGTGCAGGGTGGCGACGCTGGCGCCGAGGTCAACGGCGTCGAGGGTGAAGGGGCGATCCCACCACAGCCCCTCCATGGTGGTCTCTACCGACTCGACCTTCTCGGGCGCGGCCAGGGTGCCCACCCCGACCGGGCCGATCGGCCAGTCCGAGTTCAGCATGTCCAACGTCTGCTGCGCGCGGATGCCGGGAGGCGTCCGGGTGTCGATCTGCCGGCCCGGGTTCGCCGCGTTCGCCTGCGGGGAGGGGGAGGGGGCGCAACCCGGCGCCAGGGTGACCACCAGCGCCGCCGCGGCGCCCAACGCCGCCGCGCGGCGCCGAGCCGATCGGTCGCTAATTACCCTGCTTGCTGCCGGCAACGTCCATCACGACCTCGAATTCCAGCAAAGATGCCCCGGTCGCCACCGGGTTGGCCCGCTCTCCGGCATGAGCCTCGATGGCGGGCCCCTTCGCCCAGGCCTGGAAGGCGTCTTCGGACTCCCAATGCGTAACCACGAAGTAGCGGTTCTCGCCCTTGATCGGGCGCAGCAACTGAAAGCCGAGGAAACCGGGCTGGTTGTCCACCGCGTGCGCGCGGTGGGCGAACCGCTTCTCCAGCTCGGGGCCGGCATCTGCGGGCACCTCGATTGCATTGATCTTCACCACTTGCGGCATTCCGCTAGGCTACCGCGCCGCCCGCCTTAACCGACTTCCGGGCGGGCCACGCAAGATGGTGATATGCCCAGCGACCTGTTGACCTGCCGCGGCGGCCGGGGTGAGCCATTGGTGCTGGTGCACGGGCTGATGGGCCGCGGCACCACCTGGTCGCGCCAGCTGCCGTGGCTGGCGCGGTTGGGCACCGTCTACACCTACGACGCCCCCTGGCACCGGGGCCGTGACGTCGACGACCCACACCCGATCAGCACCGAACGCTTCGTCGCCGATCTGGCCGACGCGGTCGGCTCCCTGGGAACGGCGGCCAGGATGGTCGGGCATTCGATGGGGGCCCTGCACTCGTGGTGCCTCGCCGCGGAGCGCCCGGATCTGGTCTCGGCGCTGGTGATCGAGGACATGGCGCCGGACTTCCGCGGCCGCACCACCGGGCCGTGGGAGCCCTGGCTGCACGCCCTTCCGGTCGAATTCGACTCTGCCGAGCAGGTATTCGACGAGTTCGGGCCCGTTGCCGGGCAATATTTCCTGGACGCCTTCGACCGCACCGAACGCGGGTGGCGCCTGCACGGGCACACCCCGCGCTGGATCGAGATCGCGGCCGAATGGGGGACCCGGGACTACTGGGCACAGTGGGCGGCCGTGCGGGCCCCAGCGCTGCTGATCGAGGCCGGCAACTCCGTAACCCCGCCGGGCCAGATGCGCGCGATGGCCGAAACATCCTCCCCGACAACATATCTGCACGTACCGCAGGCCGGTCACCTGATCCACGACGAGGCTCCGCAGGTGTACCGCGAGGCCGTGGAGTCGTTTCTGGCGGTCAGCGCCGGCCGGTGATCCCGCGCGCGGTGCGCAGCGCCACCGCCATGAGCGTGTTGGTCGGGTTCTGGCAACCGGACGTGACGAACACGCTGCCGTCGGCGACAAAAACGTTGTCCATCTGGTGCATTCGCCCGTTGGGGTCGACGACGCTGGTCGCCGGGGACACGCCCATCTGCATCCCGCCCATCACGTGCTTGGTGTTCGGCGGCGTGCCGCCGCCCAGCTTTCGCTCCAGGCCGTCCGGGACGGCGGCAAACAGCTGCGCGCCGGCCGCCGCCATCATCGCGGTGATGGGCACCAGGTAGAACGTCTGTGCCACCGCCTCGTGCCTGCCCGGCGCCCAGGTCACGCGAGCCACCGGCTGGCCGTTAAGGTCCGTGACCGTCGGGTCGAGGGTGACGTTGTTGGTCAGGTACGGCAAGTCGGTACCGATGAAGTTCACGCCGGCGAGCCGGTCGCGCAGCAGCGAGGCGCGCATCAGGTCCTTGAACGGGCTGCCGAACAGCTGCACCCCGGGCAGGAATCCGAGGATCTCCTGGTAGAACTTGCCCTCGGTGATCGGGTCCTGGCTGCCGCCCAGCTCGCATAGGCCGCCGCGGATGTAGGGCAGCCCGGCCAGCTTCGCCGCGAGCCGGGCCCCGGGGAAGTTGGGGTCGCAGAAATCCTCCATGCACTGCGTGATCGAGCGGCCGCGGTAGGCGTGCACTCGCTGGTCGAGGTAGATGCCGAACCCGTCGACGAAGTTGTGGAACATCAGCCGCGCGCCGATCCGCCCGCTGGCGTCGGGCAGGCCGGACAGCAGCGCCAGGCGCGCGGTCTCGATCGCCGACGCGGCCAGCACCACCAGGTCCGCGCTCTCCCCGCCGGGACTGCCCCGCGGGTCGAGATAGGAGACGCCGGTGGCCCGCCGGCCGGCGAAGTTGACCTTGGTGACGGTCGTTTCGGGACGTAACTGTGCCCGCCCGGTCCGCAGCGCCAGCCGCAGCGGGGCGAGCGCGCCCACCCGGGCCGAGATCGGGCAACCGTAGTTGCTGCAGAAACCGCAATTGTTGCACGCCGGGCGGCCGTCGTATTCGACCGAATTGATCGCGGTCGGGAACGGATACGGATGCAGCCCGATTCGCTTGGCCCCCTTGGCGATCAGCGTCGACGAGCGCTGCTGCGGCCCGGGTGGCATCGGGTATTGCCGCGAGCGCGGCGCGTGCTTCAACGAGAGCGCGGGAATCGTCCCGACGTCGCCCTGCGTCCCGAGCAGCACCTCGATGATGTCGTAATACGGTGCGATCTCACTGTATTCGAACGGCCAGTCCTGCACGTCCGCGCCCGGTTGCGGGCCGAGCATCGACAGCCCCTTGAAGTCGATGTCCCAGAACCGCGGCACCTTGGCGTCCCAGTGCACGGTTCCGCCGCCGACGGTCACCGGAAGCTCGTTGACCGGGCCGACGTAGCCGGCGGCCTGGGAGGCGTTGTGCCGATAGGTGCGCGGGTAGGCGAGCGGGTCCGGCTGCTCGAAGTAGCGGTACAGCGACTTGAGTTCGTCGTTGGCGAATGTCGTCCCGAGCGGACCGGTGCCCTCCAGGTTGGTGAAGTAGTTCGATCCCTTCTCGAATATCACGACATCCCAACCGTTTTCGGCGAGTTCCATCGCCACCGTCGACCCGCCGGCGCCGGAGCCGACGATGACCGCCTTAGGCACTCACGCCGCCCCTTCCGCCCAGTTTGCCGATGACCTGTTCCCAACCCCCGCGGCGCAGGCGGTTGATGATGTCGCTGAGGACGACCACGTCCCACTGAACCGCCTCCACCTCGGCGGGGGTGTACCCGCGCGGCTGGGAGTCCCCGGGGTACTTGATGTCCTTCCAGCCCACCAGGTTCGCGTTGCCGCCGTACTCCGGGACGCTGTACATCGCCTCGATGGTGTGACCGAACAGCACGCCGGCGAACGTCGCCGCCGGACCGTGGGCCAGGATGAGGTCCTGCTTCACCCCCGGAATCGCGGTGAAGTCGCCGCCGGCCTGTTGGTCGAGTAACGCGATGCCGCTGCTGTATTGGTCGCGCAGCTGCGTCAGGCGCTGCTGCCACGCGTAGGCCTGGGCGCGGTTGAGCGGCACGAAGGTGGCCATGTAGTCCTGCGAGCCGCCGGCGCGATTGCTCCACGGCCCGCCGGCGTGCACGTCGGCGGGAGTGACGCCGAAGACCGACAACATCCGGTCCAGGTAGTTGACGACGTTCGCCTCGTGCGCCCCGGGGCCGAACTCGACCGGGCAGTCCTGCGGCCCGGGGATCAGGCGGCGGGTGGCGGCGTCGAGCACCGCGGCCTGGTGCTGCGTCAGGAAGCGGTAGCCCGGGTCGGCCGACGCAACGGGCACGGCGCCCCTCATGGCGGCGGCCAGCGGCAGCAGGCTCAGGCCGCCGAGCACCGCGCGCCGGGACACCGGCGGCAAGCGGGATCCCTGGCCGGCCTCCTCGCTGGGCACATCGGCAGGGTATGACGCGGATATGAGTCTGACGTGGAACGCGGACCGGGCGGCGTGTCGCGTTGCGCGGGAAGGGGCTTGTGGGATAACGCCCAGCACTTGCGGCTCGCCGTCCCACTCCCGGACACGGCCCGAAGCCGGACCCCGCGGTGCGGATCGCGGCACTATTTGATAAATTCTTCAATCGTTCGAATCTAGGAAACGTAGAGTCTTCAGGAGAGCTGCCGTGTCGGTGCCGCTGTACAAGGTCAAGGCCGAGTTCTTCAAGACGTTGGGGCACCCGGCGCGGATCAGGGTCCTCGAGCTCCTCGTCACCGGGGATAAGTCGGTCGCCGAACTGCTGCCCGAGGTGGGGCTGGAGTCGTCGAACCTGTCGCAGCAGCTGGGGGTTTTGCGCCGCGCGGGTGTGGTCGACGCGCACCGGGACGGCAACACGATGATCTATTCGATCGCCTCGCCGGACATCGCCGAGCTGCTGTTGGTTGCGCGCAAGGTTCTCACCGGGGTGCTCAGCGACCGCGTGGCGGTGTTGGAGGACCTGCGCGCCGGCGGCGCGGGGTAGCGCATGGGGTGGATCCGCAAAGCGTTCCGGGTCGGCCGGATCGCCGAACCCGCTACACCCGCTCCGCGGCCGGTGGTGAAACCGCTTGCCGGGGTGCGTGGTTCGCTTCAGATCCGCCACGTCGACGCGGGTTCCTGCAACGGGTGCGAGGTGGAGATCGCCGGGGCGTTCGGACCGGTGTACGACGCCGAGCGGTTCGGTGCGCGGTTGGTGGCCTCCCCGCGCCACGCCGACGCGCTGCTGGTGACCGGCGTCGTGACGCGCAACATGGTGGACCCGTTGGCCGCGACGCTCGAAGCCACCCCGCTGCCACGCCGGGTGATCGCATGCGGGGACTGCGCCCTGAACCGCGGGGTGTTCGCGAACGCGTACGGCGTGGTCGGTGCGGTGGGTGAGCTGGTGCCCGTCGACGTGGAGATCCCGGGCTGCCCGCCGACCCCGGGTCAGATCGTCGAGGCGCTCAGATCGGTGACCGGCAAGTGACCGCGGAACTGGCGACGCGTCCGGTGGCCGCGCCAAGCCTTATGGTCCGCAGGGACTTCCGTCCCGCGCTCGCGGGTGTGCTGACGTCACTGCTCGGCGCGGGCGGGGTATGGGCGGGCACGATCGGAATGTTCGGTTCGGCGCGCGACGTGCGCATCGGGTGGCTGTTGCCGCTGTCGGGGGTGCAGCTGCGCCTCGACCCGCTCGGCGGGTTCTTCATGGCGCTGGTTGGGGCGGTCGCCGTCGTCGTCGGCCCGTACACGATCGGTTATGCGCGCCGCGAGCATCTGGGCGGGACGGCACTGGCGGTGTTGCCGCTGTTCGTCACGTCGATGTTGCTGGTACCGCCGGCGGCGTCGGTCACCAGCTTCCTGTTGGCATGGGAACTGATGGCGCTCGCGTCGCTGGTGTTGGTGTTGGCCGAACACACTCGCCCGCAGGTTCGTTCGGCCGCATTGGCGTACGCGGTGATGACCCAGTTGGGGTTCGTCGCGATCCTGGTCGGGCTCATGGTGCTGTCCGCGGCCGGCGGCGCCGACCGGTTCGCCGACCTGCACCGCATCCCGCAGGGCGCGCGCACCGCGGTATTCGTCTTGACCGTGGCGGGATTCGGTTCCAAGGCCGGTCTGGTGCCGCTGCACGCCTGGTTGCCGCGCGCCCATCCCGAGGCGCCCAGCCCGGTGTCGGCGCTGATGAGCGCGGCGATGGTCAACCTCGGTGTCTACGGCATCTGCCGCATCGACATGCAGCTGCTCGGCCCGGGTCCTCGCTGGTGGGGTCTCACCCTGATGCTGGTCGGCGGCGTTTCGGCGCTCTACGGCGTGGTGCAGGCCTCGGTGGCCACGGATCTCAAACGGCTGCTTGCCTATTCGACCACCGAGAACCTCGGGTTGATCGCGCTGGCGCTGGGTGCGGCCACCCTGTTCGCCGCCGCCGATGCGAACGGGCCGGCGACGATCGCCGCGGTCGCGGCCATGCTGCACCTGATCGCGCACGCGGCGTTCAAGAGCCTCGGGTTCCTGGCCGCGGGGTCGGTGCTGGCGGCGACCGGGCTGCGCGACCTCGACCGGCTGGGCGGTCTGGCCCGCCGGATGCCGGCGACCACCACGCTGTTCGGGGTGGCGGCGCTCGGGGCATGCGGGCTGCCGCTGGGCGCCGGCTTCGTCAGCGAATGGCTGCTGGTCCAGTCGCTGATTCACGCGGCCCCGCAACATGTCACGGTGTTGGCGCTGACCACGCCGCTGGCGGTGGGCGCCGTCGCACTCACGACGGGCCTGGGCGTGGCGGCGATGGTCAAGGCGTTCGGGATCGGATTCCTGGCCCGGCCGCGCTCGGCGCGGGCCGCCGAGGCCAGCGAAGCGCCGGGCAGCATGCTGGCGGGGATGGCGGTCGCGGCGGTCGCCTGTGTGGTGCTCGCCGTGGCGCCCTCGGTCGTCGCTCCCGCGCTGCGCCGGACGGTCGCCGCGCTGCCGGCGGCGCGGGCGGTGCAATTCACCGACCTCGGCGCCGTGGTGCGACTCCCGGGCCTGCAGGGATCGATCGCGCCCGGCGTGATCGCCGCCGGTGTCGTCGTGGCCGCGCTAACCGTCGCCGTCCTGGCTCGGTGGCGCCGGACGCAGCGCCCACAACCCGCCACGTTGCCGCTATGGGCTTGTGGCGCGGAGGATCTCACGGCACGCATGCAGTACACCGCCACGTCGTTCGCCGAGCCGCTGCAGCGCGTCTTCGACGACGTCTTGCGCCCGGACACCAACATCGAAGTCGTGCCCAACGCCGGGTCGCGGTACCTGGCCGACAAGATCACCTATCGCAGCAGCATCGGCGATGCGATCGAGGAGCGTTTCTACATGCCGGTGGTCCAGGCGATTTCGGCGGCGGCGGTGTTGGTGCGGCGCGCCCACACCGGCAGTGTGCACCTGTATCTGGCCTACGGTGCCCTGGGCGTCCTGACCGTGTTGGTGGTCGCCCGATGAACGTCTGGTCCTACGTCGCGGGCGCCGCGCAGATCGGCGGCGTGATGACCGGGGCGCCGCTGGTGGTCGGCCTCACGCGCCAGGTGCGGGCGCGCTGGGAGGGCCGCGTCGGGGGCGGCCTCCTGCAGCCCTGGCGGGACATCGTCAAACAGCTTGGCAAGCAACAGGTTACGCCGCGCGGGACGACGGTGGTGTTCGCAGCCGCTCCCGCGATCGTCGCCGGATCGGCGTTGCTGATCGCCGCGATCGCGCCGCTGGTCGCCACCGGCTCGCCGCTCGACACCAGCGCCGACTTGTTCGCCGTCGTCGGCCTGCTGTTCGTGGGCACCGTCGCGCTGACCCTGGCCGGCATTGACACCGGCACCTCGTTCGGCGGCATGGGCGCCAGCCGCGAGATCACCATCGCCGCCCTGGTCGAGCCCACCATCCTGCTGGCGGTCTTCGCCCTGTCGATGCCCGCGGGGTCGGCCAATCTCGGTGCCCTGGTGGAACATACGATCGACCATCCCGGGCAGGTGGTGTCGCTGGCCGCGGTGCTGGCGTTCGCCGCGCTGGTGATCGTCATCGTCGCCGAGACCGGCCGGCTGCCGGTGGACAATCCGGCGACCCACCTCGAGCTGACGATGGTTCACGAGGCGATGATCCTCGAATACGCCGGGCCGCGGCTGGCGCTGGTCGAGTGGGCGGCCGGCATGCGACTCACCGTGCTCTTGGCGCTGCTGGCAAACCTGTTCGCGCCGTGGGGCATCGCCGGCGCCCAGCCCACCGCGCTGGCCGTGCTCGCCGGCTTGGCGGCGGTGGTGGCCAAGGTCGCGGTGCTCGCAGGGCTGCTGGCCACCGTCGAGGTCTTCGTCGCGAAGCTGCGGCTGTTCCGGGTCCCCGAGTTGCTTTCCGGGTCGTTCCTGCTGGCCTTGCTCGCGGTGGTCGCCGCCAACTTCTTCGCGGTGCCGGCATGACGCCCGACACCTTTGCGGTTCTCCTGGACCTCGCCGCCGGCGGACTGCTCCTGGGTGCGGTGCTGATCGTGTGGCGCCGCGACCTGGTCGCCATCGTCCGCCTGCTGGCGATGCAGGGCGCAGCGCTGGCGGCCATCCCCGTGCTGCGCGGAATGTACGACGGCGACGGCGCGCTGATCGGCGTCGGCATCGCGGTTTTCGTGTTGCGGGCCGTCGTTTTGCCGCGGCTGCTGTCCCGCGCCGTCGGGTCCGGACCGCAGTCGCATCGCGAAGCCACCCCGCTCGTGAACACGGCCACGTCACTGCTGATAACTGCCGCGCTGACGCTGGCCGCCTTCGCGGCCACCCGGCCGTTGGTGAATTTGCAGCCGGCGGCCACGACGACTGCCGTCCCGGCCGCCACCGCGGTCGTTCTCATTGCGCTGCTGGTGATGGTGACACGGCGCCATGCGGTGTCGCAGGCGGCGGGATTCCTGATGCTGGACAACGGAATCGCCGCCACCGCGTTCCTGCTCACGGCCGGGGTGCCCATGATCGTCGAGCTCGGCGCGTCGCTGGACGTGTTGTTCGCGGTCATCGTGATCGGCGTGCTGACCGGCCGGCTGTCTCGTGCGTTCGGGGGTGCCGACCTGGACCGGCTGCAGGAGCTGCACGACTGATGACCGCTCTGCTGCTCACCGCGATCCTCGCGCCGGTCGGTGCGTCGGTCGCCACACTGATCGCCGGCTGGCGCCGGGCGACGGCGACGCTGATCGCCTTGTCGGCGATGACGGTGCTCGGATGCGGTGCGGCGCTGGGGTTCCGGGTCGGATCGGGGACGCAGTTCGCGCTGGGCGGATTGCTGCGCGTCGACGCGCTCACCGTCACCATGCTGATCGTCATCGGAATCGTTGCCGCACTGGCCACCTGGGCAAGCATCGGCTACCTCGACGCCGAGCTCGCGCACGGCCACACCGACGCGCGCGGCGCCCGAATCTACGGCGCGCTGACGTCGGCCTTCCTGGCGGCGATGGTGGTGGCGGTGTGCGCCAACAACATCGGGGTCATCTGGATCGCCGTCGAAGCCACCACCGTGATCACCGCCTTCCTGGTCGGGCATCACCGCACCCGCGGCGCGCTGGAGGCGACGTGGAAGTACGTCGTGATCTGCTCGGTCGGCATCGCAGTCGCCTTCCTCGGCACGGTGCTGCTGTACTACGCGGCCGAGCACGCCGGCGCCCCGGCCGCGGCCGCGCTGAACCTCGACGTGCTGGCGGCGCATGCCGGGACGCTGAATCCCGACATCGCCCGGCTCGCGGGCGGGTTGCTGCTCATCGGCTACGGCGCGAAGGTCGGGCTGTTTCCGTTCCACACCTGGTTGGCCGACGCGCACAGCCAGGCCCCGGCGCCGGTTTCCGCGCTGATGAGCGGGGTGCTGCTGTCGGTGGCCTTCTCGGTACTGATCCGACTCAAGCCGATCATCGACGCGGCCACCGGGCCCACCTTCATGCGGTCCTGGCTACTGGTGATCGGGCTGGCCACGCTGGTGGTGGCGGCCCTGATGCTGACGGTGACCCCCGACCTCAAGCGCATGCTCGCCTACTCCTCGATGGAGAACATGGGCCTGATCGCGATCGCCGCGGCCGCGGGAACCACGCTGGCCGTCGCCGCGCTGCTGTTGCATGTCCTGGCCCACGGAATCGGGAAAACGGTCCTCTTCCTGGCGAGCGGCCAGCTGCAGGCCGCGCACCGCTCCACCGCGATCGCCGACATGAGCGCCGTGCTGCGGCGCTCCCGTCTGGTCGGTGCAGCGCTCGCGGTCGGTGTGGTCGTGCTGCTCGGGCTGCCGCCGTTTGCGATGTTCGCAAGCGAGTTGGCCATTGTCCGCTCGCTCGCCGATGCCAGGCTCACGTGGGCCATCGGGGCGGGCCTGCTGTTGGTCGCGATCGCCTTCGCCGCGCTGGCGCGCAACTTCGGCCGAGTCCTCTTGGGGGACAGCCGCGCTGACGCGCCGGAGATCACGGTGCCGCGGACGGTCGCGGCGGCGTTGGTCATCGGGGTCGCCGCGTCGGCGGTGCTCGGTGTCACCGCGGGCCCGCTCACCGGCTTGTTCACCACCGCCGCCAGCGAGGTCGGGGTCCCGCGATGAGCCGTGATTGGGTGCGTCACAGGGTATCCCAACCCAGCCTGGCGGAGACGGCGGAAATGCTGCTGGACAGGGGCTTTCGTTTGGCCCTGATGGCCGCCCACGACGATGGCGGCGCCTTTCGCGTCGTATATCTCTTCCTGGCCGGCTGGCCCGATCGCCGCGTCGAATTGGAATGCGTTGTGCCGAAGGATAATCCGGAGATCAGATCGCTGGCGTATCTGTCGTTTGTGGCCGGCCGGTTCGAGCGCGAGATAGCGGACCTGTACGGTATCCGGCCGCTCGGGCATCCCAAGCCGCGACGGCTGGTGCGCCACGCCCACTGGCCGGAGGAGTGGTATCCGATGCGCAGCGCCGCGCCGACCGCCCCCAAATTCGATGGCAGCAGCCATTTTCCGTTCGTCACCGTCGAGGGGCCAGGGGTGTACGAGATCCCGGTGGGTCCGGTGCACGCGGGGTTGATCGAGCCCGGCCACTTCCGCTTCTCCGTCGCCGGCGAAACCGTGCTGCGGCTCAAGGCCCGACTGTGGTTCGTCCACCGGGGCCTGGAAAGGCTCTTCGAGGGCCGCCCAAGCGGCGGCGCGGTCGACTTGGCCGAACGCGCCAGCGGCGACACCTCCGCCGCGCACGCGCTCGCCCACTGCCTCGCAGTCGAGGATGCGCTCGGGATTGAACTCCCCGACGAGGCGCACCGACTGCGGGCGCTGCTCGTCGAACTCGAACGGCTGTACAACCACTCCGCGGACCTGGGCGCGCTGGCCAACGACGTCGGCTTCGGCATCGCCCACGCGCACGCGCAACGCGTGCGCGAGGAGCTGTTGCGACTCAACGCGATCGTCACCGGACATCGGCTGGTGCGCGGCGCCATCCGCCCGGGCGCGGTCGCGCTGCGGGCGCTGCCGGATGCCAACGCGTTGCGGCGGATTGCCGCGGATGTCGCCGAGATCGCTGAGCTGACGCTGCACAACGCCGTGGTGTACGACCGGTTCGCCGGGACGGCGGTTCTGGGCAAGGAAGACGCCGAGGCCCTCGGGTGCCTGGGCTACGTGGCGCGCGCCAGCGGTATGCGCACCGACGCGCGAATCGAACATCCCGCCTGCGCGCTGCCCGTGACCGAGGTCGGCGCCGCCACCGGTGACGTGCTGGGCCGCTACACGGTGCGGCGTGACGAGTTCGCGGCGAGCGCCGAGCTGGCGTGTCATCTGATCGAGTCACACAGTGGCCCAATCGAATACGTCGAGGCGGCGCCCGCCTCACCCGGGCCCCGAAGTGGCATTGGCATCGTCGAAGGCTGGCGCGGCACCATCGTGCACCGCGTCGAAACCGATGCCGCCGACCGGATCACGCGCGCGAAGATCGTCGACCCGTCCTGGTTCAACTGGCCCGCGCTGCCCGTCGCGATGGCCGACACGATCGTCCCGGACTTCCCGCTGGTCAACAAAAGCTTCAATCAGTCGTACGCGGGCAATGACCTCTAGCCCTCGCCCAGCAACGCGAACCGGCCGTCGACCGTCCGTGTCACCAGTCCGTCGGCAAGAAGCGAATCCAACGCCCGGTCACGCTGCTGCGTGTCGCTCAGCCAGGCCACGTCGAGTTCCGCCCGGGTGACGGGAGAGTCCTTGGCGCGCAACACGTCCAGCAATCGTCCGCGCACCTGGCGGTCGGTTCCCGCATAGGTCTGGACGCGGCGGGCCGGCCCTTGGGCGGGGGGATAGCCGGCTCGCCGCCACGCGCACTCGCCAAGCGGGCACAACCCGCAGCGCGGGGACCTGGCGGTGCACACGATCGCGCCCAACTCCATGAGCGCCACCGAAAACGTCGGCGCCCGTTCGTCATCGGGCAGCAATGCCGAGACGTCCGCGTGGTCCCGCGCCGCGGACGGTGGCCCGGAGTCGGCCAAGCCGTGCACGGCGCGGGCGATCACCCGCCGCACGTTGGTGTCGACCACCGGCACCGGCCGACGGTAGGCGAAGCATGCGACGGCGCGCGCGGTGTAGCTGCCGACGCCGGGCAGCGTCAGCAGCACCTCGATGTCGTCGGGGACCACGTCGCCGTGGTCGCGCGCGATGACGGTGGCGCACTCGTGCAAGTGCTTGGCGCGCCTCGGGTAGCCGAGCTTGCCCCACGCCCGCAGCACATCGGCCGCGCTGGCCGCGGCGGTCGCCGACGCGGTGGGCCAGCGCCGCACCCAGTCCGGCCAGATCGTCAGCACCCGGGTCACCGGTGTCTGCTGCAGCATGAACTCGCTGACCAGGATCTGCCACGCGGTGACATCCGGCTGGCGCCAAGGCAAGTCACGGCGGGACCGCTCGTACCAATCGATGAGCTCGCCCGGGCTGACGTTCATGTGCGGGTGCGGCATGATATGGGCCATGCCGAACACCAGCCCGATAACCGCGTGGAAAGCACTCAAAGAGGGTAACGAGCGATTCGTTGCCGGCAAGCCGCAGCATCCCAGCCAAAGCGTCGATCACCGGGCCAGCCTGGCCGCCGGTCAAAAGCCCACCGCGGTCGTGTTCGGCTGTTCGGACAGCCGGGTGGCCGCCGAGCTCATCTTCGACCAGGGTTTGGGCGACATGTTCGTGGTCCGCACCGCCGGGCAGGTCATCGACTCCGCGGTGCTCGGCTCCATCGAGTTCGCGGTGACGGTGCTCGACGTGCCGCTCATCGTCGTCCTCGGCCACAACAGCTGCGGCGCCGTCAAGGCGGCCCTAGCGGCGATTCAGGACGGCGCAATACCCCCAGGTTTTGTGCGCGATGTGGTGGAGCGGGTTGCGCCGTCGATCCTGATGGGCCGACGCGACGGCCTGACCCGCGTCGACGAATTCGAGGAACGCCACGTCAAAGAGACGCTCGCACAACTCGTCGCGCGTTCCTCGGCCATCGCCGAGCGGGTGGGCGCGGGCACGGTGGGCATCGCGGGCGTCACCTATCACCTCGCCGACGGCAAGGCGGCGCTGGTAGACCATGTCGGGGATATCGGCGAATAACCGCCGGATTCCGCGACCCGCCGACGTTTGTGTGCGGTGCCGGCGTTGAGTGTGCGCCGGCGGTGGAGTGCCTCGGTGTGTCGTCACCCTGGCCGCACGCGCAGGGCCCAGGGCGCACGCTGAAAGGCGCCCACTAGCACGGCGGTCGGCCAGCAAACATCGCGACACGCCGGGCCGGATATAACAAATTGGCGTGACCTGGGCCTACGGTGTGATCGTGCTGGATCTGGAACCGCGTGGCCCGCTACCCACCGAGATCTATTGGCGGCGCAGGGGCCTGGCCCTTGGCATCGCGGTCGTCGTGATCGGGGTCGTGGTCGCCACGATCGTCGCCTTCATGAGCCACAGCACTGGCGCCAAACCCGCCAGCGTGGGCAAGCCGGGCACCGCCGAGAGCAAGCCGGCCGCGCCGCCGGCCCAGGCCCCTCCGCCGGCGGGGCAGGAGGGCGTCACCCCGGTGGCGCCGCCGGGACAGAACCCCGAGTCGGTCACGCCCACCGCCGCGGTCCAGCCGCCGCCCGTGTTGAAGGAGGGCGATGACTGCCCCGATTCGACGCTGGCCGTCAAGGGCCTGACCAACGCGCCCCAGTACTTCATCGGCGACCAGCCGAAGTTCACCATGGTCGTCACCAACATCGGCCTGGTGTCCTGCAAGCGCGACGTCGGGGCCGCGGTGCTGGCGGCCTACGTGTACTCGCTGGACAACAAGCGGCTGTGGTCGAACCTCGACTGTGCGCCGTCCAACGAGACCCTGGTGAAGACCTTCACGCCGGGCGAGCAGGTGACGACGGCGGTGACGTGGACCGGCATGGGGTCGGCGCCGCACTGCCCGCTGCCGCGGCCCGCGATCGGGGCGGGCACCTACAACCTCGTCGTGCAGCTGGGCAACCTGCGCTCGATGCCGGTGCCATTCATCCTGAATCAGCCGCCACCGCCGCCCGGGCCGGTGCCGGGTCAGCCGGGTCAGCCGGCGATGGCGCCGCCGCCGGAGGGGCCGCCGGGGGCCGCCCCGGGCCCGTCTCCCGCGGGCTGACCGAGCTCAGGTGAGCGGGTCGGCGATCGTCGACTCCGCCAGTTGCGACAGCCCCTCCCGCACGTGGCGGGCCCACATCGTGCCGATGCCGTCGACCGATTGCAGGTCGTTGGCGCTGGCCGCCAGCAGGCCCTGCAGCGTTCCGAAGGTCCGGACCAGCAGGTCCGCGTGGGCGAACTGCAGCCGCGGGATCCCGGCCATCGCGCGGTAGCCGCGCGGGCTGAGCGCCGAGTCCTGCGCCTCGGTCGTCGTCGGGTAGCCGAAAACCTTTGCCAGCGAAGTGAAGTCGAGCAATTCGGTATCCGACAGGGCGTCCAGCTCGTCCAGGGTCGCGGTCATCTGCGCCTCGGACAGCGGCTCGGGGCTGGCGTGGTAGTCGCGCACGATCAGCTCACGGGCCAGGTCGTTGCCGCCCAGCAACTCCTCGAGCTGCAGCCGCAGCTGCCGCCCGTCGGTGCCGAGCTCGACGCAGTCGTAGTCGATCACCAGCCCGATGCGCCGGACCAACTCGAGCCGCTGCACCACCGTCATCACGTCGCGCAGGGTGACGAAGTCCTCGATCTCCATCCGGGACAACTGCCTGCTGACCTCGTCGAGCCGGGTCTTGTACCGCTCCAGCGTCGCGATGGCCTGGTTGGCCCGCGACAGGATAGTGGCCGAATCGGCCACCACGTGGCGCTCACCGTCGACGTAGACGGTGACGATGTTCATCGAGTGGCTGACCGAGATCACCGGGTAGCCGGTCTGGATCGCGGCCCGCTCCGCCGAGCGGTGCCGGGTTCCCGATTCGTCGGTCGGTATCGACGGGTCCGGAACCAGCTGCACGTTGGCCCGGACGATGCGGCTGCCGTCGGTGGACAGCACGACGGCGCCGTCCATCTTGGACAGCTCGCGCAGCCGCGTCGGCGCGTACCGGACGTCGAGGGCGAAGCCGCCGTCGCAGATGGCCTCGACGTTGTCGTCGTTGCCCAGCACGATCAGCGCGCCGGTGCGGCCGCGCAGGATGCGCTCTAGGCCGTCGCGCAGCCCGGTGCCCGGCGCCAGGCGGGCGACGGTCTCACGCAGTGTCGGACGGGTCACAGCGTGTCATTCTGCGGCCCCACTGCGTTATGCGTCCAGCCAGTGCCGCGCTGAGCGATGGCTTTCATGTGTCGCAGCGCCGCGTCGATGGTTGGCGCCCGCAGCGCTCGCATCCCATCCGGCACTATCTCGCGGCGCGGATCGTCGCCGTCGGGGATGAGCGCGATGCTGAATCCCTGACGCACGGCTTCACCCAACCGTCGCTCCATGCCGCTGACCCGCCGCAGGTCGCCCGCCAGCCCCACCTCACCGATCATCACCGCCGTCGTCGGCAACGGCAGGTCGGAGTACGCCGAGGCCAGCGCCATCGCGACGGCGAGATCCGAGGACGGGTCCGTCAACCGCATGCCGCCCACGGTGGACAGGTAGATGTCGTTCATGGCGACGGCCAGCCGGCCGTGCTTCTCCAGCACCGCGGTGATCATCGCGGCGCGGGAGTGGTCGATGCCGCTGACGGCACGGCGCGGCGAGCCGCCCCCCGGGGTCGCCAGCAGCGCCTGGACCTCGCCGATCAGCGGTCGCTTGCCGTCCAGCGTCACCGTGATCGCGGTGCCGGCGACCGGCGCCGGCCGCTGATCCAAAAACAGGTGCGACGGGTCGGAGACGCCCTCGATTCCGTTGTCGTGCAGCGTGAAGCAGCCGACCTCGTCGGCCGCGCCGAACCGGTTCTTGATGCCGCGGACCATCCGCAGCGTGCCGTTGCGGTCGCCCTCGAAGTGCAGCACCACGTCGACGAGGTGTTCCAGGGAGCGCGGCCCCGCGATGGCCCCGTCCTTGGTGACGTGGCCGACCAGGATCATCGCGACGCCATTGGCCTTGGCGGCCGCGGTGAGCGCCGCGGTTACCGCGCGCACCTGCGTGACCCCGCCGGGGACGCCGTCGGCCTCGGTGGTGGACATGGTCTGCACCGAGTCCACGATCACCAGCGCAGGCCGGACCGTGGCGATGTGTTCGAGCACCGTGTGCACGTCGGACTCGGCGGCCAGGTAGACCTCGTCACCGCCGCAGTCGATCCGGTCGGCGCGCAGCCGGATCTGGCCGGCGGATTCCTCACCGGAGATGTACAGGGCGCGCCGGCCCGACTGGGCCCAGCGGTGGGCGACCTTGAGCAACAGCGTCGACTTGCCCACGCCGGGATCACCGGCCAGCAGCGTGACGGAGCCGGGCACCACGCCGCCCCCGAGCACGCGGTCGAGTTCTCCTATGCCCGTCGAACGGTGGTGGCTGGCGGTCGGCTCGATGGAACTGATCGGAACCGCCCGCGAAGCCGCCCCCGCGGGACGCCGGGCGCGTCCACCCACCGCGGCGAGCGCGGGCACCTCGTCGACGGTGCCCCAGGTGCCGCATTCCAGGCAGCGACCCACCCATTTGGCGGTGACGTGCTGGCATTCCGAGCAGCGGTATTGGGAGCGCGCATGGGCCACGTCATGACGGTATCGGGCCGGTGTGACAAGCCCCGGAAAGACAGGCCGAGTCAGGCGGGTTGTGGGCCCACTCCCGCCGAAATCGGGACCAGCAAGGTGGCCGGCCCGGCCTTCTCGAAGTTGAAGGTGAAGCTGTAGGTCAGGCCGTTGCTGATGGGCTTGGCCAGTGCCACCGTCGCCTTGACCGCGTTGTTGGACTCGATCGGGCCCGGCGCCACCTTCGGGCCGTCGGGCGTGCCGATGAACAGCATGCCGCCCGCGGGCAGCCGGCCGTCGCCGCCGATCGTCACGGCGCCGACGTCACTGGTGATGCTGACCAGCCGGTCCGGGACATCGGGTGACTGGTTGACGGCGACCGCCACCAGATCCACCGTCTTGCCCGGCTGCAGGAAGTCGCCGGTCTGGACGGCTTGCATCCGGACGTCTCGCAGCGCCACGTTGTTGACCGTGACCTTGTTGCCGTTGACCGCCGGTTCCTGGGTGGCCATCTGGGAGATCTGACCGGCTCCGCAACCGCTGAGCAGGGCGGCGACCAGGGCGACCAGACCGACGACGGCGAAGCGGTTCACTCAAAGCCTCCTGCTCGGCTGACCCACCATGTCAGTGGTTCGACTATGCAACTATGCACAGTAGTAGGAAGGTCTTCGCGGCGGTAGCGCAGGGCACCGGACCAGCGCGGCAGGGCCCCGCAGGGGTGGCTGCTCGGGCCCGATCGGGACCGGCGTAGTGTGACCCCTTGCACGTCCCGCTCCGCCTGTCAACCCCTAATCCGCCCGTGTTGTGCCCCTGACCTGCACCGTTGTTCCGCACGCCTAGGGCCGCCGTGCTAGCATGAAGTAACGAAAGGGGCTCGAATCAGATGATCTTCAAGGTCGGCGACACCGTTGTCTATCCACATCACGGTGCTGCGTTAGTCGAGGCGATTGAAACCCGGACCATCAAAGGGGAGCAAAAAGAGTATCTCGTCTTGAAAGTCGCGCAGGGTGACCTGACCGTTCGAGTACCCGCCGAAAACGCCGAGTACGTCGGTGTTCGCGACGTCGTTGGCCAGGAGGGCCTGGACAAGGTCTTCCAGGTTTTGCGCGCTCCCCACACGGAAGAGCCCACCAACTGGTCCCGCCGCTACAAGGCCAACCTGGAAAAGCTCGCCTCCGGCGATGTGAACAAGGTGGCCGAGGTGGTGCGCGACCTGTGGCGTCGCGACCAGGAGCGGGGTCTGTCGGCTGGCGAGAAGCGCATGTTGGCCAAGGCCCGCCAGATTCTGGTCGGTGAGCTGGCACTAGCCGAGAGCACCGACGACGCCAAGGCGGAGACCATCCTCGACGAGGTTCTGGCCGCCGCTTCCTGAAGGCCCTGACGCTCTGGTGGCCGACGAAACCGGCGTCCCGGGCAAAGTAGTTGCAATCGTCCCGGCCGCCGGGTCGGGTCAGCGGCTGGCCGCCGGCATCCCGAAAGCGTTCTGTGAACTCGACGGGCGCACCCTGCTGGAGTGCGCCGTCGCCGGGCTGCTGGATTCCGGCGCCGTCGACCACGTCGTGGTGGCCGTGCCCGCCGACCGCATCGACCAGGCCGGGCAGCTGCTGGGTGACCGCGCTTCCGTCGTCGCAGGCGGCGCCGACCGGACCGAATCGGTGCGCCTGGCGCTGTCCGCCCTGCCCACGTCTGTCGAATTCGTCCTCGTGCACGACGCCGCCCGGGCGTTGACGCCGCCCGGGCTGATCGTGCGGGTGGTCGACGCGTTGCGGTCCGGCCACGCGGCCGTCGTGCCCGCGCTGCCGCTGTCTGACACCATCAAGGCCGTGGATGCCAACGGGGTGGTCCTCGGCACGCCGGAGCGGGCCGGCCTGCGCGCCGTGCAGACGCCGCAGGGCTTCGCCACCGATCTGCTGCTGCGCGCCTACGAGCGCGCGGGGACCGCCGATTTCACCGACGACGCGTCGCTGGTCGAACACGTCGGCGGCCAGGTGCAGGTGGTCGACGGCGACCCGCTCGCCTTCAAGATCACCACCCGGCTGGATCTGTTGCTGGCGCAAACGGTCGTGCGGCGGTGACCGAGCTGCCGCGGGTCGGCGTGGGCACCGACGTGCACCCGATCGAACCCGGGCGACCGTGCTGGCTGCTGGGGCTGCTGTTTCCCGACGACGACGGCTGCGCCGGCCACTCCGACGGCGACGTGGGCGCGCACGCGCTGTGCGATGCGCTGTTGTCGGCCGCCGGGTTGGGCGATGTCGGGGCGGTGTTCGGCGTCGATGACCCGCGTGTCAAAGGCATCACCGGCGCCGACATGCTGCGGCACGTCGTCGCGCTCGTCTCCCGCCAGGGCTACCGGGTCGGCAACGCCGCCGTGCAGGTGATCGGCAACCGCCCCAAGGTAGGCCCGCGGCGCGCCGAGGCGCAGGAGGTCCTGTCGCGTCTGGTGGGGGCGCCGGTCTCGGTGTCGGCGACGACGACCGACGGGCTGGGTTTGACGGGGCGCGGCGAAGGGTTGGCCGCGATCGCGACCGCGCTCGTCGTGCGCAATCGAGTGAGCGTCCTGTAGGCCACGCGCTCGGCCGGGCGCCCCGAACTACCCGGTAAGCTGGCACGTCGTGACCGATCGCCCCAATTTGCGGCTTCACGACACGGCAGCCGGTGCCGTGCGTGATTTCGTTCCGCTGCGCGACGGGCACGTCTCGATCTATCTCTGCGGCGCCACGGTTCAGGGCCTGCCACACATCGGACACGTCCGCAGCGGGGTGGCCTTCGACATCCTGCGCCGCTGGCTGATCGCCCGCGGCTACGACGTGGCATTCATCCGCAACGTGACCGACATCGAGGACAAGATCCTGGCCAAGGCCGCCGCGGCCGGCCGGCCATGGTGGGAGTGGGCGGCCACCTACGAACGGGCCTTTAGCGCCGCCTACGACGCCCTGGACGTCATGCCGCCGTCGGCCGAGCCGCGGGCGACCGGGCACATCACCCAGATGGTCGAATTAATGGAACGCCTGATCGAAACCGGCCACGCGTACGCGGCGGACGGCGACGTGTACTTCGACGTGCTCAGCTACCCGGAATACGGCGCGCTGTCCGGGCACCGGGTCGACGACGTCCACCAAGGCGAGGGCGTGGCGACCGGCAAACGCGACCAGCGCGACTTCACCCTGTGGAAGGGCGAAAAGCCGGGCGAGCCGTCGTGGCCCTCGCCGTGGGGCCGCGGACGTCCCGGCTGGCACCTGGAATGCTCGGCGATGGCGCGCACCTACCTCGGGCCGGAATTCGACATCCATTGCGGCGGGATGGACCTGATCTTCCCGCACCACGAGAACGAGATCGCGCAAAGCCGCGCCGCCGGGGACGGCTTCGCCCGCTATTGGCTGCACAACGGCTGGGTGACGATGGGCGGCGAGAAGATGAGCAAATCGCTGGGCAACGTGCTGGCCATCCCGGCGATGTTGCAGCGGGTTCGCCCGGCCGAACTGCGTTACTACCTGGGCAGCGCCCACTACCGGTCGATGCTGGAATTCTCCGAAACCGCCCTGCAGGACGCCGTGAAAGCCTATGTGGGAGTGGAGGAATTCCTGCACCGCGTTCGCAGCCGCGTCGGCGCCTTCGAGCCGGGCGAGTGGACGCCCAAGTTCGCCGCGGCCCTCGACGACGACCTGGCGGTGCCGATCGCGCTGGCCGAGGTGCACCACGCCCGCGCCGAAGGGAACCGGGCGCTCGACGCCGGCGATCACGAGGGCGCGCTGCAGCACGCCGGCGCGATCCGCGCCATGATGGGCATCCTGGGCTGCGACCCGCTCGACGAGCGCTGGGAAACCCGCGACGAGACGTCGGCCGCGCTGGCCGCCGTCGACGTGCTGGTGGCGGCCGAGATCGAAAACCGGGAAAAGGCTCGCCAGCAACGCAATTGGGCGCTCGCCGACGAGATCCGGGATCGGCTCAAGAACGCCGGCATCGAGGTCACCGACACCGCCGACGGCCCGCAGTGGGAACTGCACGGCGGTCCAGAAAAGTGACAGTCAAGTAGATGGCCGGCAACTCGCGGCGCCGCGGGGCGGTACGCAAACCCGGCACCAAGAAGGGCGCAGTCGTCGGCTCGGGCGGCCAGCGCCGCCGCGGGCTGGAGGGCCGCGGCCCCACCCCGCCGGCGCACCTGCGCCCCAACCACCCCGCCGCCAGGCGCACCCAGTCGCAGCCGCGCCGACCCGCCAAGCGCACCGATGAGACCGAAACGGTGCTGGGCCGCAACCCGGTGCTCGAGTGCCTGCGCGCCGGCGTCCCCGCGACCGCGCTCTACGTGGCGCTGGGCACCGAGGCCGACGAGCGACTCACCGAATCAGTTTCCCGCGCAGCGGATCTGGGCATCGCGATCCTCGAGGTTCCGCGCACCGACCTGGACCGGATGACCACGAATCACCTGCACCAGGGCATCGCGTTGCAGGTGCCGCCCTACGACTACGCCCATCCGGACGACCTGCTCGCGGCCGCGGCCGGATCGCCGCCCGCGCTGCTGGTCGCGCTGGACAACATCTCCGATCCCCGCAACCTCGGCGCCATCGTCCGCTCGGTCGCGGCGTTCGGCGGTCACGGCGTGTTGATCCCGCAGCGGCGATCGGCCTCGGTGACGGCGGTGGCCTGGCGCACCAGCGCCGGGGCGGCGGCAAGGTTGCGGGTGGCGCGGGCACCGAATCTGACTCGGGCGCTCAAGAATTGGGCCGACGGCGGGTTGCGCGTCATCGGGCTGGACGCCGACGGCGACACCACGCTCGACGACCTGGACGGCACCGACCCGTTGGTGATGGTCGTCGGCTCGGAGGGCAAGGGCCTGTCCCGGTTGGTTCGGCAGACCTGCGACCAGGTGGTCTCGATTCCCATGGCGGGCCGAACCGAATCGCTGAATGCCTCGGTGGCCGCCGGGGTGGTGTTGGCCGAAATCGCCCGCCAGCGCAGGGGCTGAGTCCTCTGGCCGAGCAGACACTAAAGCCCCCGACACGCCGAAGAGTTGGGGGCTTTTGCGTCTGCTCGCGAATGTGGGCCGTGGTGCTGCTTGCGCTGGCGGTGCTCCTTGCATCGCCCGCCGGCGCGGAACCGCCCAAATTCGACCTGCAGGCACACCGCGGCGGGCGCGGTGAGACGACCGAGGAATCGCTGCGGGCATTCGCCAAATCGCTCGAACTTGGCGTCAGCACACTGGAACTCGACATCGTCCTGTCCAAGGACAGCCAGCCGCTGGTATGGCACGACCCGACGCTCCAGGCGGATAAGTGCTCCGACACCGGACCGGCGTTCGCCGGCGACCCGGCCTACCCGTACGTCGGTAAGTTGGTGCACGAGCTCACCCTGGCGCAGATCCGCACGCTCGACTGCGGCGAGCGGCTCGCCGAGTTTCCCGACGCGGAGGTGGTGCGCGGCAACAAGATCGCGACGCTGCCGGAGGTCTTCGCGCTCGCCGACTCGTACCGGGCCGGCGTGCGCTACAACGTCGAAACCAAGGTCGAAGCCGACCACCCGGGTGCGTCGGCCGAACCGCAGGAATTCGTCGACGTGATCCTGGCCGCGGTTCGGGCCGGCGGCAAGGTCGATCGCGTGGAGATTCAGAGCTTCGACTGGCGAACGCTGCCCATTGTGCACCGGGCTGAGCCGTCAATCCCGTTGGTGGCCTTGTACAACGAGGAGACCTGGATGCCCGGCTCTCCGTGGCTGAACGGCATCGACGTCGGCGCCGTCGGCGACCCGACGCTCGGGGCGCTGCTGGTCGGCGCCAACGCCGTCTCGCCAAACTATGCGCTGGTCACCGGAAAGCCCTACGTCGATCACGCGCATTCGTTGGGGCTTGAGGTGATTCCGTGGACGGTCAACGACGCCGACGCCATGCGCGCCCAGATCGCCTACGGCGTGGACGGCATCATTACCGACTTCCCGACGCGGGCGCGCGCCGTCATGGCCGCGCTCGGCGTGCCGCTGCCGCCGGCCTACCGCCGGGGCTAGGGCGCCACGCTTTCGGCCAAGGCGTCGTCCGCGGCGTGGAGCCCTTCGCTGCCCTGGCGGCGCGCACGGACGGCTCGCCAGATCATCCCCGGGCGCAGCAGTTTGGTCGCCGGGTCGACCAGCGAGGTCACCCGGACGAACTGATCCACCGCGGCGACGTCGGTTTCCGCCGCCTTGAGCACGCGATCCAGGTACCCATTGAGCAGCCGGGCGGACAGCGGTGGGGTGCCCTCGATCTCGGGCAGCGCAAGGTCGGGGTTGGTCGACAGCTGCCAGGCCTGGCGGATCGGGACCGCCGCCGCGCGGAAGAAGCGCCGCGCCAAATCCTCCGTGCCGCTTGACAAGCAGTCACGCATCGCCCGCGCCTCGAGCGCGGCCACGGTCATGCCCTGGCCGTAGACCGGGTTGAAGCTGCAAACCGCGTCGCCGGTGACCAGCAGGCCCTCCGGGAAACGGCGCAATTTGTCGTAACGGCGCCATTGGCTGCACGGCATTTTGTGGCGCACCGGCTCGCCGATTGGTTCGGCACGCCGCACCGCGTCGAGCAAGTGGGCGGGTGCGCAATCGGCCACGAAATCGCACATCGCCTCAAGGTCGCCCCGGGGCTCTTGACCGGCGACGCCGATCACCGTGAAGATCCACGTGTCGTTCTCGCAGTGCAGCAAGCCGACGCCTCTGGGCGTGCCCGGCACGATGCCGACCAGGAAACCCAGCTCGTGCGGCGTATCCGCGGCCATGCGCAGGCGCTGGCTCGCGTAGGTCAAGTGCACCACCACACGATCCTCGGACGGGCGGTCGTATCCCAGACCGTCCAGCCACCCCGGGGTGTGCGCGGCACGGCCGGTGGCGTCGACCACCAAATCGGCCTTCAACACGGCGCATTCGCCGGTACGGCGGCTGACCACCCGCGCCCCCGTGACCCGACGGCGATCGGGCGTCGCGGCCAGGCCGACGATGTTGTGCTCGTCCAGCACTACGACGTTGGGGATCTCCCGCAGCCGCCGACGGACGTGACCCTCCACGAAGGGCCGCGTCGCGCAGTAGGCCGTGAAAGACGTGGCGCTGCCGCTTTGCGCCAACAGGTGCCCGCCCACGTTGTAGTGGAGCCGCGACAGATCGCGCCCGTCGAAGTACTGTGCGCCGTCGAGAACCAACTCGTCGAGCACGCCGGGGAAGAATTCCTCGATCACCTGGGCGCCGCGGGGCAACAGGGCGTGCAGGTGCCGCCCCTGGGGAACGCCCCGTCGACCGGCGTCGTCGTCGGGCAGCGGGTCGCGCTCCACCACCGTCACCGTGTCGAAGAAGTCGGCGAGCGACCGCGCGGTCAGCAGACCGGCCATGCTCGCTCCCAGTACCACCGCGTTACTGCCGATCTTGATCATGCTTACCGCCTTCGCCGATCCGCCAGCTGATGAAAGCGATGCTCACAGCAAACCGTGAGGGCCGATAGCGTAGTCGGCTACGCAACTTCGCCGCCGGCATCGCCGATCCGGCACCGAAACACGGGTGAAATGGCCTGTTAGGCGCGGAGACAACCGGTTATAGTCGCCGAGTGATCAGCGGTAAACCGCTGACCGGGCGCGACAGCGAACTTGCGCTCGTCCGTCGCGCCCTGGGCGGGGCTGGCAACCACTCCGGCGTATTGATCGCCGGAGCGGCCGGTGTGGGCAAAACCTGGCTGGCCCGCGAAGCGCTGCGGCGCGCCGAGGCTTCCGGTGAGCGCACGCAGTGGCTCGTCGGCACCGAATCCGCGCGCGCTCTGCCGCTCGGGGCGTTTATCGGCCTGCTGGGCGAGGCGATGTCGGACCCGCTGACCAATGTGCGCCGGGTGATCAATTCGTTTGTCGCACAACAGCGACGTGGTCGCGTCGTGGTCGGGGTTGACGACGCGCACCTGCTGGACGGCTTGTCCGCCCTCGTCGTCCACGAGCTGGCCCAGTCGGGCGGGGTGCGGCTGGTGGTCACGATCCGCACCGGCAGCGACGAACCGGATGCGGTGACGGCGTTGTGGAAGGAGGGATTGCTGGCTCGCCTGGATCTCGAACCGCTGTCGGCCGCGGCCACGCGCGAGGTGATCGAGAGCACGCTGGGCGGTCCCATCGACGCGCGGTGTGCGGCCCGGTTCCGGAAGCTGACCGGCGGAAACACGCTGTTCCTCCGGCAGTTGCTGTCCGATCAGGTCGCGGCGGGCCAGATGCGGCAGGTCGCCGGGGTGTGGATATGGGACGGCGATGTCGCGGTGTCGCCGAGCCTGTCCGACACGGTCGGCCGCCATCTGGATCGGCTCAGCCCCAAGCCGGCGCTGGTCGTCGACATGTTGTCTCAGTGCGAGCCACTCGCGGTCGATGTGCTGTGCGACTTGGTGCCCCGCCGGGACCTGGCGGTCGCCGAAAGCATGGGCCTGGTGAGCGTCGAACGCACGGCCGGCGGGTTGATGGCCCGGCTGGCGCATCCCCTGTTCGGCGAGCTGCGCCGCGCGAGCGCCGGCGAGATGTACTTGTCGTCGCTCCGGGGCAAGCTCGCTTGCCGGCTGGTCAAAAACGCCGACACCGACATGCAGGCCACCGTTCGCCGTGCGCTGCTGCACCTCGAATCGGATCTCGAGCCCGAACCCGAGCTGTATCTGGAAGCGGCGCGGCACGCCATGACGCTGCTGGATCTGGATCTGGCCGACCGGTTCGCGACGGCCGCCGCCCGGGCCGGGGCGCCCGGGGCGGCCGGCGTGCGTGCGATGAACCTGGTGTTGCTCGGACACGGCGAGCAGGCCGAGGCGGCGCTGCGCGATCTGATCGACCGCCCCGACGGTCACCACTGGGCGACGATCCGGGCGATCAACCTGATGTTCATGCTCAGCAAGCCCGCCGACGCGTCGGTGATCCTCGATGGCCTTGCCACGGGCCCGGAGACCGAGGCGCAGGTGGCCGAGCGCCTGGCGGTGCAGGCGTGCCTCGACGCGATATCGGCGCGCTGCCGGATCGCGTCCGAAAGAGCAAGGGAGGCCTTGGCTTTCGGCGACCTCCCGGACCTGCATGCCTTGCTGGCCGCGCTCGCTTTGATCATGGCGATGGGGGCGCTGGGTGAGGTCGAGGACCTGTCCGCCGTCGCCGAGCAGGCGTTGAGGCGCGCGACCACGTCGTTTCAGGCGTCGCATCTGCGGTTCTGGTTCGGCGGCGTGTATGGCCGGGCCTGCCGTCTGACCGGGCGCATCGACGAATTCGTCGGCACGGCAAAGCGAATGGCTGATGCGGCCCGGGACGTCCCCGGCCTTGCCTACGCGAACCTGGCCTTCCTGCTCGGCAACGCCGAGCTCGTCCGCGGCGCCGTCGCCGACGCGGCCCGCCTGTTGCACGAAGCGGCTGCGGGAGTGCAAATACACGCGGTCACAACGGGTTTGCGTGCGGCCAGCTACTTCGCGCTGGCCGAGGCGCACGCCAAGCTCGGCCAGGCCGCCGAAGCGAACGACGCGGCGGCCTGGGCGCGCTCGGCGGTGCCGGCGGACTACCTGTTCATGCACACCGCCTTGTCGCTGGCTGACGGGTGGGCGATGGCGGCGAACGGCCAGCTGAGCGAGGCGGTGGCCAGCGCACGGGAAGCGGCACAACTTGCCCGCGACCGCGGCCAGCCCACCCACGAGTTGGCGTGCATCCAAGCCGCGGCGCAGTGGGGCGACGCGTTTGGGGCGGCCCGCGCGGCGGAGCTGGCCGAGGCGTTGTCGCTGCCGCTGGCCGACGCGATCGCGCTGCACGCGAAGGCTCTGCTCGGCGGCGACGGCGAGGGCCTGCTGGCGGCCTCGGCGGCCTACCGGGCGATCGGTGACAAGGCCGTGGCCGCCGACGCCGCGGCGCAGGCCTCCGCCGCATTCGCCGGAAGCCAGCAGCACAAGCGCGCGCTGTATGCCGCGGCGCTGGCGAGGGAACTGGCCGACGAGTGCGGCGGCCTTTGCACACCGGCCCTGCGAACCCCGGAGGGAATCAAGCTGTCGGGTCGTCAGCGCGACGTCGTCGAACTCGTCGTCGCCGGTCTGTCCAACCGCCAGATCGCCGAGAAGCTGGTGATGTCGGTGCGCACCGTGGAGGGCCACATCTACCGGGCGTGCCAGCGGGTGGGGGCCCAATCGCGCGAGGAGCTGGCCTCGATCGTGCGATCGGGACCGGGCGGCGGGTAGCCCCGGCGGGCCGCAACTGAAAATCGAGTACTCAGCTACTCATTCGCGCGCGTCAGGTCGGCCGTAGCGTGCCTGCAGAGCCCAGTTGGCCCGACCAGACAAGGAGAAGCGATGAAGTACGTAGTGTCTTGGACGTACCGCCTGAACGGCACGGCCGCGGAGAACGACGAAAGCTTGCGGCGGGGATTGGCCGCCTACTCGAAGTGGTCGCCGCCACAGAGCACCACGTACCACCAGTTCGTCGGGCGCGTCGACGGCGGGGGCGGATTCGCGGTGGTCGAGACCGACAATCCGGCCGACTTGGTCGAGACCACAAGCCAATTCGCCACCATCCTCGACTACCAGATTTATCCCGTCCTCGACATCGCCGAGGCCGCGCAGGCCCTGCAGCAGGGCGTGGCGTTCAGGGAGGCGGTCGGCTGAACCCGCGCACCTCACACACCCAGTAGCCGTGTGGACGCCCACAGCGCGACCACGGCGACCACCAGCGCGATGGGCACTGTGCACAACCCGAGGCGGGTGTACTCGCCGACGCCGGCGTCGACGTCGTGTCGGCGAAGCACGCGGCGCCACAGCAGGTTCGACAGCGACCCCACGTAGGTCAGGTTTGGGCCGACGTTCACCCCGATCAGCACCGCCAGAATGGCCACCGGACCGCCGGGCGTGACCAGCGGGAGCAGTACCAGCGTGGCGGGCAGGTTGTTGACGACGTTGGCCAGCATGGCGGCTATCGCGGCGATCGCGAGCAGCGCGGACAGACCCGAACCGGACGGCAGCACGGCCGACATGGCCCTGTCCATGCCGTTGAGCATGACCGCCCGGACCACGACTCCCAGCGCCAGCACGAACACCAGGAACGAGACGTGCACCGAGCGTGCGATCTCAGCCACGGAGGTGTGCCCGCGGCTCAGGCTGCGCACCGCGAGCACCGCGGCACCGGCGGCCGCCACCCACGCGGGAGCGACCCCGACGGACTGGCCGACCGCGAACCCGGCGAGGGTCAGCCCAACGACCACCAAGACGAACACCGGGGGCCGCGGCGCCGGACCGAGTTCCTCGGAGTCGGGCTGGACGCGCAGGTCGCCGGCGAAGAACCAGCGGAAGATCACGTAGATCACCGCCACCGCGCCCAGCCACGGCAGCGCCATCAGCACGGTGAAGCGGGTGAACGAGAGGTTGGCGCTGTGAAACGCCAGCAGGTTGGTCAGGTTCGACACCGGCAGCAGCAGGGAGGCGCCGTTAGCCAGGTGAGCGGTGGCATAGGCGTACGGCCGCGGCGGGGTGCGCAGCCGGCGGACCGCGGCCAGCACCACCGGGGTCAGCAGCACCACGGCGGCGTCCAGGCTCAGCACGGCGGTGATCAGGGAGGCGACGACGAACACCCGCCGCAGCAGACCGCCCGACGAGACGCGCCCCCGCGCGATCGCCGCGCCCGCCGCTTCGAACAGCCCCTCGTCGTCGCACAGCTTGGCCAGCACCAGGACCGCGCCGAGGAAGGCGACCACTCCCGACAGCCCGGCCACCTCCTGGGCCGCCTGACGCACCGATATCGCGCCGACCGCGATCACGATGAGCGCCGCCGGGACCGCCGCCACCGCCTCCGGCCAACCCCTTGGGCGGACGACCGCGAACACGAGCACGGCAGCAAGCAACAACAGCGCGGCGGTCAGTCCCATCAAGTTTCTGGCCTAAACCGCTTCACGCCCAGGGATTTTCGCGTCGCCACACGGTCGGCATGTGCAGCGCGACACCGTCGCTCGCCGCCAGCTCGTCCAGGACCCCGATCGACACGTCCAGGTCGTCGCCCGCATACGGCAAGGCCCGCAACGGCTTTGACAGCGGCCTGAAGAAGTCGTCCCAATGGATCAGGATCACCCGGCGCGCCCCCACGGCGCGCACGGTCTCGGCCCAGTAGTCGAGGATGTAGGACCGCGGCCGCAGGCCCAGCTGTCCGACGGACAGATAGACGGCTTCGGCGCGCCGGCCCGCCAGTGCACCCTTGACGAAACCGGCGCTGCCCTGGATCAGCAGCCGCCGGTCCGACGGTCGATGGTGCACCAGCGTCGACCAGGCTTCACCGCAGCGGTACGCCGACGCCCGCACCGGTGGGGTTAGCGGCTCGTCGATCGTCCCGGGAAACCGGTCCGGCGGGCAGTGATGGGATTGCACCAGCGTTACGTCGAAGGCGCCCAGGCGAATCGGCTCACCAGGCGTCGCGACGACGATGCGGTCCCCGGGCAGGCCGTATCCGCGGCCGACATTGGCGGCCGACTCGCCGCCGACCAGCCGCGCGCCGGTGCGGTCGGCGACCAGCGCGGAGTCCAGCACGTGGTCGATGTGGGTGTGCACCGGGATCACGGCCTCCAGCCGGGAGACCTTGGCGCGGGCCAGGCAGCCGTCCACGCGCGCCGGTGACGGCGACACCTTGCCGGCGGCCACCCGCGCCAGGCTGGGACGCGAGAAGTAGCCGTCGGTCAGCAGCGCCGACGACCCGTCGTCGAGCAGCAGTGTCGCCACACCCATCCAGGTCGCCGAAAGCGCCGCATCGGGTCCCGCCAATGGCACGTCGAACCGGTCCGAGTACCTCGCCAGGTCGGGGCGGCCGAGCTTGACTCGCATCAGCAAAACGCCCCGATCTCGGCGCCGGCCGCCTCCAGCCGATCGCGCACCGCAGTCGCGATCCGCACCGCGCCGGGCGAATCACCATGCACGCAAACCGATTCCACACTGACGCTGATCTGCGTGCCGTCGGCCGCGGTGATCCGTCCCGAGGTCACCATGGCCAGCACGCGCTCGGCGATCGCCGCCGGGTCGTCCAGCACCGCGCCGGGTTCGCGACGCGAGACCAATTGGCCGTCGGGCCGATACGCGCGGTCCGCGAAGGCCTCGGCGACCGTGCGCAGGCCAAGCCGGTCGGCCTCGTCGAAAAACGCCGAACCCGCCATGCCAAGCACCGGCAGCGCCGGGTCCACCAGGTGCACCGCCGCCGCGACAGCCGCCGCCTGTTCTCGGTTGGTCACGATCGTGTTGTACAGCGCGCCATGGGGTTTGACGTAGGACACCGCCGAGCCGGACGCCCGCGCGATCGCCTGCAACGCGCCGATCTGATACACCACGTCGGCCACCAGGTCGTCGGGCGCGACGTCGATGAAGCGTCGGCCGAACCCGGCCAGGTCGTGGTAGCCCACCTGAGCGCCGATGCGCACGCCGCGCTCGGCGGCCGACCGGCACACCCGCAACAGGCCGGCGGGGTCCCCGGCATGGAATCCGCATGCCACGTTGGCGCTGCTGACGATCCCGAGCATGGCGTCGTCGTCGCCGAGGCGCCAGACGCCAAAGCCCTCGCCCAGGTCGGCGTTGAGGTCGATAGCGGCCACCCGCCCAGCTTATGGGTGGCGTCAGGCGGGGACCTCGCTGCGTCGCCCGAGGAGCCCACAAAACAGGTGAAAATCGTTTCCATTAGAAAGTGGCGCAGCGCCGCCTCGTGTGCGCCGACAGCGAACCGCTGTAGCGTCACCCAGCGTGAGTCCCACTCCGCGTCGGCGTGCGACTCTGGCGTCTTTGGCCGACGAACTGAAGGTTTCGCGCACGACGATCTCGAACGCCTTCAACCGGCCGGATCAGCTGTCCGCCGACCTACGTGAACGGGTGCTCGCGACGGCCAAGCGGCTCGGTTATGCGGGACCCGACCCGGTGGCGCGGTCGCTACGGACGCGCAAGGCCGGCGCGGTGGGCCTGGTGATGGCCGAACCGTTGACCTATTTCTTCTCCGACCCGGCGGCGCGGGATTTCGTCGCGGGGGTCGCCCAGTCGTGCGAGGAACTCGGTCAGGGCCTGCTGCTGGTCGCCGTCGGCGCGAGCCGCAGCCTCGAGGACGGCACGGCCGCGGTGCTGGGGGCCGGGGTCGATGGCTTCGTGGTGTATTCGGCCTGCAACGACGACCCCTACCTGGAGGTGGTGCTGCAGCGGCGCGTGCCCGTCGTCGTGGTCGACCAGCCCAAGGGCCTGGCGGGAGTGTCCCGGGTGGGCATCGACGACCGGGCGGCCATGCGCGAGCTGGCCGACTACGTGCTCGGGCTCGGACACCGCGAGATCGGTTTGCTGACCATGCGGCTGGGCCGGGAGCGCCGGCAGGGCCTGGTGGACGCCGACCGGTTGCGGTCACCGGCCTTCGACGTGCAACGCGAACGCATCGTCGGCGTGTGGGAGGCGATGACCGCGGCCGGCGTCGACCCGGATTCGCTGACCGTCGTGGAAAGCTACGAGCACCTACCCGAATCGGGAGGCGCCGCCGCCAAGGCGGCGCTGGAGGCCAACCCGCGGATCACGGCGCTGATGTGTACCGCTGACATACTCGCGCTGTCGGCGATGGATTACCTTCGCGCCCATGGCATTTACGTGCCCGGCCAGATGAGCGTCACCGGGTTCGACGGCGTGCCCGAGGCGATCGGGCGCGGCTTGACAACCGTGGCGCAGCCCAGCTTGCAGAAGGGCCATCGGGCGGGCGAACTGCTGATGAGGCCGCCACGCACGGGCTTGCCGGTCGTCGAACTCCTGGACACCGAGCTGATCCGGGGCCGCACCGCCGGACCGCCGGCCTAGTTGGGCTGGTGTTCGCCCAGTAATAACCGCACGGCGAGGTCCAGCCGTTTGCTGACGTCGGTTGCCGAGGCGCGGCGGGTGAGCCACGCGAGCAGGTTGGACAGCCACACGTCCGAGATCACCCGGGCGATGTGGTACTGGTCCTCGGTCGGTTCGCCGTCGGACATCGCGCGCGCGAACATGCTGTCGATGAGCTTCTCGACCTGGTCGACCTCGCTGGCCGCGGAGGCGTCGGCGAACACGTAGGCGCGCGTCATGGCCTCGGTGAGCAGCGGGTTGCGCTGCATCGCGCGGTTCAGCTTGCCGACCATGAAGTTCAGCCGCTGGAACGGGGTGCCCCCGGCGACCGCGGAGCGGTCGGTTTTCGCGTCGATGCGGCTGAACTCCCGGCCCAGCGCCGACACCAGCAAGTGCACCTTCGACGGGAAATACCGGTACAGCGTGCCCACCGCCACGTCGGCCCGGTCGGCCACGGCGCGCATCTGGACCGCCTCGTAGCCGCCCTTGGACGCGATGGCCATGGTGGCGTCCAGGATGCGCTTGCGGCGTTCCCGTTGCGCCTCCGAACCGAGCTCGGACTCGGCGAGGACCGCCACGTTCATGACCTCGCGTGGCTGCGAGTCAGGCATGTCGGCCGCGTTCGGGTTGGCTGACGACATTTGAGGGCGTGCTCCTTCTCGGGGTGGCTCGTTCGCAAACGATACGCATGCTGGGCGTAAATTTCCCACCTCCCCGCAGCAGGGACAACGACGTGTACTGCTGTAATGGCGTTCGACTTGACGCTCGATCGCTGGCACTATTAGAACACGTTCTAGTGGGCTTTCAAGTAGTCAGAGCGCCCCGTCATCCCAAACTAAGCACGCGGAGGACCAGAGGGTGGTAGCGACCGTCACCGACGAGCAGTTCGCCGCGCGTGCGCTGGTGCGCGACTGGGCGCGAAGCTCGTGTTCGAGTGAGGCCGTACGCGAGGTCGAGCAGGGTAACCCCGACGCGTGGCGGCCGGTCTTCGCGGGCCTGGCCGACCTGGGGCTGTTCGGGGTCGCGATCCCGGAGGACCGCGGCGGGGCGGGCGGCAGCATCGAGGATCTGTGCGCGATGGTCGAGGAAGCGGCCAAGGCGCTCGTGGCCGGGCCGGTTGCCACCACGGCCCTGGCCACCCTTGTCGTCGAGGACCCCGAATTGCTGGCCGCCCTGGCCGCCGGGGAACGTTTCGCCGGGTTGGCGCTGGAAGGCGAGGTGCGGTTCGACAGCCAGACGTCACGCGCGTCGGGCACGCTGCCGTGGGCGCTGGGCGCCGCGGAAGGCGCCGTCGTGCTCCTGCCCGCCGACGGGAAGTGGCTGCTCGTCGACACCGGCGCCGAGGGGGTGGAGCTCGAGCCGCTGCCGGCCGCCGACTTCTCCCGGCCGCTGGCCCGGGTGGTGCTGACGTCGGCGCCGGTCACGGTCGTCGCGGATACGGCGCAACGGGTCGAGGAACTGGCCGCGACCGTCCTGGCGGCCGAGGCCGCCGGCATCACCCGGTGGTCGCTGGACACCGCGGTCGCGTACGCCAAGGTGCGCGAGCAGTTCGGCAAGCCGATCGGCAGCTTCCAGGCCGTCAAGCACCTGTGTGCGGAGATGCTGTGCCGCGCCGAGCAGGCCGAGGTGGTGGCCGCCGACGCCGCCCGGGCCGCGGCCGAGGCCGATCCTGCCCAGTTCTCGATCGCCGCGGCCCTGGCCGCGAGCACCGGCATCGCCGCCGCGAAAGCCAACGTGAAGGACTGCATACAGGTGCTCGGCGGCATCGGCTGCACCTGGGAGCACGACGCGCACCTATACCTGCGCCGGGCGCATGCCATCGGGCGGTTCTTGGGTGGCGCCGAGCGTTGGTTGCGCCGCATCACCGAGCTGACCCAGGCCGGGGTGCGACGCCGCCTGGGAATCGATCTCTCCGAGGTCGAGGGGCTGCGACCCGAGATCGCGGCGGCCGTCGCCGAGGTCGCCGCGCTGCCCGAGGAAAAGCGGCAGGTGGCGCTGGCCGAGGCCGGCCTGCAGGCGCCGCACTGGCCGCCGCCGTACGGGCGCGGCGCGTCCCCGGCCGAGCAGCTGTTGATCGACCAGGAGATGGCGGCGGCCGGCGTGGTGCGCCCCGACCTGGTGATCGGCTGGTGGGCGGCGCCCACCATCCTCGAGCACGGCACGCCCGAACAGGTCGAGCGCTTCGTGCCGGCCACCCTGCGCGGCGAATTCCTTTGGTGCCAACTGTTTTCCGAGCCGGGGGCCGGCTCCGACCTGGCGTCGCTGCGCACCAAGGCGGTTCGTGGCGAGGGCGGCTGGCTGCTCACCGGGCAGAAGGTGTGGACGTCCGCCGCGCACAAGGCGCGGTGGGGTGTATGCCTGGCGCGCACCGACCCCGACGCCCCGAAGCACAAGGGCATCACCTACTTCCTGGTGGACATGAAATCGCCGGGCCTCGAGATTCGGCCGCTGCGTGAGATCACCGGTGACTCGCTGTTCAACGAGGTATTCCTGGACAACGTGTTCGTCCCCGACGAGATGGTGGTCGGCGCGGTGAACGACGGCTGGCGGCTTGCCCGCACCACCCTGGCCAACGAGCGGATCGCGATGGCCTCCGGAACCGCGCTGGGCAACCCGATGGAAGAACTGCTCAGGGTGCTGGCGGAGATCGACCTGGACGTGTCCCAGCAAGACCGGTTGGGACGGTTGATCGTCACCGCCCAGACGGGCGCGCTGCTGGACCAGCGCATCGCCCAGCTCGCGGTCGGCGGCCAGGACCCCGGCGCGCAGTCCAGCGTGCGCAAGCTCATTGGTGTCCGCTACCGGCAGGCGTTGGCCGAATACGCCATGGACGTCGCGGAGGGCGGCGGCCTTGTCCGCAACCGAGCGGTCTTCGACTTCCTTAACACCCGCTGCCTCACCATCGCCGGCGGCACCGAGCAGATCCTGCTCACCGTCGCCGCGGAGCGGCTTCTCGGCCTGCCTCGGTAGGTTTCGTCGAGCCTGTAATTCTGCAGGCCCTTACTCGCACTTTGTCTGCGGATTACAGGCCTAGCCATTAAGAGAACGTCGTCTGCGCGCAGGTGCTGGGCGAGGTGATGTTGACCCCGCCGTAGACCACCTGGATGTGGGTGCACAGGATCACGCTGATATCGGTCTTGGACTGGCCCGTCTGCCAGTCGGCGGAGTCGATGCGGCCGGACGTCTGGTACTTGTCCGGCGGCCCCTCCCCGAAGTAGACGGTGGTGATCTCGTCGGAGCCCATCGCCTTATGGACTCTTTCGAATTGGCCGTTGGCGTGGGTGTCCAGGTAGGCCAGCCGGTTCGGTGACCGAACCTCGGTCGTCTGGCGGGCCCACAGGCCCGGCGGAAACCCGGTCACGCCGTCGGGCGTGCGGGTATCCGCGCCCACGGTGAAGTCGCAGTGGCCGTCGGCCCTGATGCAGTTGAGGAAGGCGTGCGTCTCGAGCTGGTTGGGGCCATCCAGTGGGAACAGGCTGGTGGCCTCGTTGCTCGCGGCCAGCGCGACGGGACTGGGCAGGAACGTCAGCATAGCCCCGACGACCGTAAATCCCGGTAATAGCCGCTTCATCGGCGCCCCCTTCCGGTTCGCTACGCGCCTATTCGTCGTAGGTGACTTCCACCGAATCAGATTCGGGGCGAGATTGACAGGCCAAAATCAGGCCGTCGTCGAGGTCCTGTTGTTCCAGGACGTCGTTGACCTCCATGTCGACCTTGCCGCTGCGCAGCGTGCAGGCGCACGCGCCGCAGTGTCCCTCCCGGCACGAAAAGGGGGCGTCGAGACCCTTGGCGAGCAGGACGTCGAGCAGCTTGGCGTGGCGCGGCCACGACACGGTGTGCGTCTCGCCGTCCAGCTCCACCACCGCGGTGGCCGGGGGCTGATCTCCCTCGGCGGTGTCCTCGATCTTGACCGCCGCGAACGGATCGGACTCCAGCGACTTGAACACCTCGATATGCACCTGCGCCGCAGGCACTTTCAGCCCCTCCAGCGCAACGCGCGCCGCATCCATGAAAGGGCCTGGCCCACAGATGAATACGGGTCGGTCGGTGTAAGGGGCGGCCAGCTTCGCGAGCGACGTCGCGCCGGGCAGCCCCTGCAACGATTCCAGCCAGTGCAGAACGGTGAGCCGCTCGGGGTACTTGGCCGACAGCTCGCGCAGCGCGTCGGCGAAGATCACCGAGCGGTCGTCGCGGTTGGCGTAGAGCAGCGTCACCTGACCGCTGCCCTCGGCGAGCGCCGACTTGCAGATCGACATGATCGGGGTGATCCCGCTGCCGGCGGCCATCAGCAGGAAGTCGTCGTCGAGGGTCTTGGGCACGAAGTTGCCCGACGGCGCCAGCACGTGGATGCGCATGCCCGCCTGCGCGTGTTCACACAGCCAGTTCGACGCGTACCCGTCCGCGGTGCGCTTGACCGTGACCGTGAGCGCGTCGTCGGTGAACGGCGAGCTGCACAGCGAGTAGCAGCGCGCCACCGACCCGGTGCGCTCGCTCGGAACCCGCAGCGTCAGGAACTGCCCCGGCGCGTACCGCAGCCGCTCGGGCGGGATGCCCGGATCGCCGGGCGCGTCCGGCACGGCGAACACCAGCGACCGCGCCTCGTCGGTCTCGGCGATCACCTCGGCGATCTGCAGTTCGAGGACGTGGTCACCCAGCGGTTCGTCGGGAATTGCTTCCGTCAAGCCCCGTCCCTTCCTTTCGACACAACTAGAACATGTTACAGAAAAGCGGATATATACCGCTACCAGCCGCAGGAATACCCTGCTCGACACGAATCGGAACGTGTTCTAGTCTTCTGTGTTAAGTCCGTACTCTCGGGAGGCAACGTAAGTGACGTCCATTCAACAGCGTGACGCGCAATCGGTGTTAACGGCCATCGATGATCTGCTGCCGCGGATTCGGGAGCGCGCCCAGGCGACGGAGGACCTGCGCCGGCTGCCCGACGAGACGGTCCAGGAGTTGGAGGACATCGGTTTCTTCACCCTGTTGCAACCTGAGCAATGGGGCGGTCTGCAGTGCGACCCCACGCTCTTCTACGAGGCCGTGCGCCGGCTCGCGAGCGCGTGTGGGTCGACCGGCTGGGTGAGCTCGATCATCGGCGTGCACAACTGGCACCTGGCGCTGTTCGACCAGCAGGCGCAGGAGGAGGTCTGGGGCGAGGACGCCAAGACGCGGATCTCGTCGTCGTACGCCCCGATGGGCGCCGGCGTCGTCACCGACGGCGGCTACCTGGTCAACGGTTCGTGGAACTGGTCGTCGGGCTGCGACCACGCCACCTGGACGTTCGTCGGCGGCCCGGTCATCAAGGACGGCCGGCCGGTGGACTTCGGCAGCTTCCTCATCCCGCGCAGCGAGTACCGCATCGACGACGTGTGGCACGTCGTCGGGCTGAAGGGCACCGGCAGCAACACCCTGGTGGTCAAGGACGTCTTCGTGCCGCGGCACCGGTTCCTGTCCTACAAGGCGATGAACGACGGCACCGCCGGGGGATATGCGACCAACACCGCCCCTGTTTACAAGATGCCTTGGGGCACAATGCATCCCACCACCATCTCGGCGCCGATCGTCGGCATGGCCTACGGCGCGTACGACGCGCACGTCGAGCACCAGGGCAAGCGGGTGCGCGCGGCGTTCGCCGGCGAGAAGGCCAAGGACGACCCGTTCGCCAAGGTCCGCATCGCCGAGGCGGCCAGCGACATCGACGCGGCGTGGCGCCAGCTGTCCGGGAACGTCGCCGACGAGTACGCGCTGCTGGCCGCGGGCAAGGAGATCCCGTTCGAGCTTCGGGCCCGCGCCCGCCGCGACCAGGTACGCGCCACCGGGCGCTCGATCGCCGCGATCGACCGGCTGTTCGAGGCGTCCGGCGCCACCGCGCTGGCCAACGACCAACCGGTGCAACGATTCTGGCGCGACGCGCACGCCGGCCGAGTGCACGCCGCCAACGACCCCGAGCGCGCCTACGTGATCTTCGGGAACAACGAGTTCGGGTTGCCGCCCGGCGACACGATGGTCTGATGACCACTGCCACGGGGGAGCTCACGTTCGAGTCCACCTCGCGCTTCGCCGAGGTCGACGTCGACGGGCCGCTGAAGCTGCACTACCACGAGGCCGGAACCGGCAACGATCAGACGGTGGTGCTGCTGCACGGCGGCGGTCCGGGCGCGTCGAGCTGGACCAACTTCTCACGCAACATCGCGGTGCTGGCCGAGCATTTCCACGTGCTGGCCGTCGATCAGCCCGGCTACGGGCACTCCGACAAACGCGCGGAGCACGGGCAGTTCAACCGCTACGCCGCCCGGGCCCTCAAGGGGCTCTTCGACCAGCTGGGCCTGGGACGCGTTCCGCTGGTGGGCAATTCGCTGGGCGGCGGCACCGCGGTTCGGTTCGCCCTCGACCACCCCGACCGGGCCGGGCGCCTGGTGTTGATGGGGCCCGGCGGGTTGAGCGTGAACCTGTTCGCGCCGGACCCGACCGAGGGCGTCAAGCGGCTGGGCAAATTCTCCGTCGAACCCACCCGGGAGAACCTCGAGGCCTTCCTGCGGGTGATGGTCTACGACCAGAAGCTGATCACCCCCGAGCTGATCGATCAGCGCTTCGCGCTGGCCAGCACGCCGGAATCGCTGACGGCGACGCGCGCGATGGGAATGTCGTTCGCCGGGGCCGACTTTGAGCTCGGCATGATGTGGCGCGAGGTGTATCAGCTGCGCCAGCCGGTACTGCTGATCTGGGGGCGCGAGGACCGGGTCAACCCGCTGGACGGCGCGCTGGTCGCGCTGAAGACGATTCCGCGTGCGCAGCTCCACGTTTTCGGGCAATGTGGGCACTGGGCGCAGGTGGAGAAGTTCGACGAATTCAACAAGCTGACCATTGATTTCCTGGGAGGCGCGCGATGAGTATCCGGTCGCTGGGGTATCTGCGCATCGAGGCCACCGACATGGCCGCCTGGCGCGAGTATGGCCTGAAGGTGCTGGGCATGGCCGAAGGCAAGGGCGGCACCGAGGGCGCGCTCTACCTGCGCATGGACGATTTCCCGGCGCGGCTGGTCATCGTGCCTGGGGAGCACGACCGGCTCTCGGAGGCCGGCTGGGAATGCGCCAACGCCGAAGGGCTGCAAGAGATCCGGAATCGGCTCGACGTGGAGGGCACGCCGTATAAGGAGGCCACCGCTGCCGAACTCGCGGACCGCCGGGTGGACGAGATGATCCGCTTCTCCGACCCGTCGGGCAACTGCCTCGAGGTGTTCCACGGGGCCGCGCTCGAACACCGCCGAGTGGTCAGCCCGTACGGGCACAAGTTCGTCACCGGGGAGCAGGGCCTGGGGCACGTGGTGCTGACCACCCGCGACGACGACGAGACGTTGCACTTCTACCGTGACGTGCTGGGTTTCAAGCTGCGCGACTCCATGCGCCTGCCGCCGCAGGTGGTCGGCCGGCCCGCGGACGGGGCGCCGGTCTGGCTGCGGTTCCTGGGCTGCAACCCGCGCCACCACAGCCTCGCCTTCATGCCCGGGCAGACGCCCAGCGGCATCGTGCACCTGATGGTGGAGGTGGGAAACGCCGACGACGTTGGCCTGTGCCTGGACCGGGCGCTGCGCCGCAAGGTGCCGATGTCGGCCACGCTGGGCCGCCACGTCAACGACCTGATGTTGTCGTTCTACATGAAGACGCCCGGCGGGTTCGACATCGAATTCGGCTGCGAGGGGCGGCAAGTGGCGGACGACGACTGGATCGCCCGGGAGAGCACCGCGGTGAGCCTGTGGGGCCACGACTTCACGGTCGGCTTCCGAGCCTAGCCCGAGGCGACCATGTCGGCACAGATCGATCCGCGGGCCTTCCGGCAGGTGCTGGGTCAGTTCTGCACCGGGATCACCATCATCACCACCGTGCACGACGACGTGCCGATCGGATTCGCCTGCCAGTCCTTCGCGGCGCTGTCCCTGGACCCGCCGCTGGTGCTGTTCTGCCCGACGAAGGTGTCGCGGTCCTGGAAGGCCATCGAGGCCAGCGGCCGGTTCTGCGTCAACGTGCTGACCGAAAAGCAGAAGGACGTCTCGGCCCGGTTCGGCTCGAAGGAGCCCGACAAGTTCGCCGGGATCGATTGGCAACCTTCGGAATTGGGTTCGCCGATCATCGACCGGTCGCTGGCCTACATCGATTGCACGGTGGCGTCCGTGCACGACGGCGGGGACCACTTTGTGGTGTTCGGTGCCGTGCAATCTCTTTCGGAGGCTCCCAAGATCAAGCCGCGGCCGCTGCTGTTCTATCGCGGTGACTACACCGGCATCGAGCCGGACAAGACGACGCCCGCCCAATGGCGCGACGACCTGGAAGCGTTCCTCACCACGACCACCCAGGACACCTGGTTGTAGTTTTTCGGCCGCGAGCGTAACCACACTGCGATATTTCTCGCGGCGGTTTCCAGGGTTGATTGCAACAGCCTCTAGTTGAGGGGTTGTGATGAGGCCGTCGCGGTATCCGTTCGTGGGTCGGCAGTTCTGGGATTTGGTCGGTGCGGGGATGTCTTTCGAGGATGCCGGGGAGGCCGCGGGTGTGTCGCGGCGCACGGGATGGGGTTGGTTTGCTGATGCTGGCGGAGTGAAACCGACCTTTGCAGATGAAACTGTCCCGCGTTCGTGACCGCGTCTGAGCGTGGAGGAACGTGAAGAGATCCAGGACGGGATCGCTCGGGGTGAGTCGATCCGGTCGATGGCGCGCCGGCTCGAGCGCGCCCCGTCGACGGTGATGCGTGAGATCAACCGCAACGGGTCCTTTCGGGGACCGGGACGCTATCGGGCGCGGTATCGCTTCGGTGCGCGGTGGCGGGGCGGCTGGGATCCCACCCCGCGGTATCGGGCCAGCCAGGCCCCATGCGCAGGCGTGGCGGCGTGCCCGCCGCAACGGGCTGCTGCGTCAGTACTTTGCCAAAGGCACTGACCTGTCGGTGTTTCCGGCCGACTACCTCGACTACGTCGCGGCCAAACTCAACACCCGGCCCCGCCAGACTCTCGGCTGGAAAACCCCGGCCGAGGCCCTCGATGAACTACTCTGCAACCCGTTCAAACCAACAGCTGTTGCATAGAGTCCTTGAAACTGCCGCCGCGTTTTCGCAGTGTGGTTACGCTCGCGAACTGACAACCCCATGTTTGGCGCTCGCCGCCTTGCGGGCATCCGGTGGGGTATGCGCTCACCAGCCACCCGAGCGTTGACGGATTATCTCAACGCGCAAATCGACGAGATAGAAAACGGCGACGAGGAGTTGCGCCACGGTGGTGGCGAAGACCCCGTGCACGACACCCGCGTCGCGATCCGGCGGTTGCGGAGCACCTTGCGCGTCTTCGCCAAACTGCTGGACCGGCAGAAGATCGGCGACGCCGATGGCGAACTCAAATGGTTCGCGGCGCTACTCGGTGACGTTCGCGATTGCGAGGTTCAGGAGCGCCGCTTCGCTGAGGCGCTGGACGGCCTGCCCGACGAGCTGATTCTAGGTCCCGTCCGGTCGCGGATCCGCAACGACCTGCAGGCAATCGAGCTCCCCGCCCGCGCCCGGCTCGAGGAGGCCATGGATTCCGACCGTTACCGCGCGCTGCTGACCGTGCTGCGCGATTGGCGCTACGAACCGCCCGTCGCGCAACAGATCTCGGCCGCGGCGCTGCGCAAGCGGGCCCGGCGCGCGGAGCGCAAGGCGGATCGGCGGCTGGCGGAGGCGCTCGGATCCGACGACAACGAACTGCTGCATCGAGCGCGCAAGGCCGCCAAGCGCGCCCGCTACGCCGCCGAACTGCGCAATCCGTTGGACAAGCGAGCCAAGCGGACCGTCAAGCACTACAAGCGGATTCAAAGCCTGCTCGGCGACCACCAAGACACCGTCGTCGCCACCCAGAGACTTCGGCAGATGGCGTTGGCCGCGGGAACGACCGTGGGGGAGAACGGCTTCAGCTACGGCATGCTGTACGCGCGCGAACAGCAACTCGCCCGCCAGTGCCGGGAAGACGCCTTACAGCTGGTGTAGACGACCGCGCCCGGTGGCCCGCTGAGGGGGCGGGCCACCGGGACTGGCCGGCCGGCCCGGGGCTTAGGCGCGGTGGTGCCTGGTCGCTTCCGCGTTGGTCTCCCGTGACGTGTCGTGCCGCGCTTCGTCGCGACCCTCGGCGGGCGGTTCATGCGCCTCGGTACGGGTCTGCGGGTCGATGTTCTCGGCGCGCTTCAACTGGTCCTGGAGTTCCTCGCGTGACGCCGCCGCGTCGCTGTGATGGCTGGCCGCGCGTTCCTGCAACCTGGCGGCTTCGGCGGCCTTGGCTTCGGCTTCTGCCTGTGCGGCCCGCGCCTTGGCGGCCGTTTCATCGGCAAGGGCTTGCCGCTTCTCGGCCCTGGTCGTGGTGACCCTGGCCTGTTCGCGAATCTCCTCGGCCTGCCGAACGCGCCGGCGGCGCGCCGCCGCCCTCGCGGCAAAGATCACGGCGGCGATCACGAGAACCGCCGCCACGGCGGTCACAATCCACATGGTGCTCGTATTCATAGGGGGCTCCGTCGGTTCGTCTGGGTAGTTGCTGCAGCCCGTCCGTACCGGGGTCCCCATATTTGACAGGAATAAAACAACCGGGTATTCGCCGGTGGCTACCGGAAGTCGAGCGCCTCGACCGTCGCGATGGGGCCCTCGTGGGTCGGCCGATTCGCCCCGCCGATGCAGTAGACGGTATTGCCGACCGTCGCCACCACCTCGGCGTGACGCGCAGTCGGCATCGGGGCCAACGTGGTCCACTTGCCGTCGGCGATCTCGTACATCTCGACCACGTTCAGCACCATCGTCGGTTCCTCGCCACCGACCACCACGATGCGCCCGTCGATGTACGTGGCGCCGTAGCTTCCGCGCGGCGTCGGCATGCCCACCAACCTCGTCCACGACCCGGAAACCGGATCGAAGCGTTCCAGCGCCGCGGAGTTCTTGTCGGCGGAGAGGAACCTGCCGCCGATGGCGTACACGTAGGTGCCGTCCGACACCGCGGCCAGGTGTTCGCGCGCGGTGGGCATGTCGGGGGCATCGGTCCACGAACTTCCGTCGAAGACCTCGGTCTGGGGGACGAGCTGCTTGGCGTTCTGCCCGCCGACGACGACGAGCTTGTCGCCGGCCACCGCCGCCGCCGGCGCCGCCCGGGCGTGCCTGAGGCTGGGCAGCTCCACCCAGTTGCCGCCGCGCAGCGCGAAGACCCGGTTGGACCCGTCCGCGATGTTGTCGCTGGCGCCCCCGAGCACCACAACCTCGCCGCGGTAGGTCGCCGCGGCCGCGTGGTGCAGCGGGATGGGTAACGGGGGCCCGGTCTCCCAGGCGCCGGTGCGCGGCTCGTAGCTCTCGACCGTCGTGAGGGCGACACCCTCCCGCAGGCCGCCCATGATCCAGATCTTGTCGCCCAGCACGGTCCACGCCATCATCAGCCGCGGGGTCGGTGCGTCGGGCAGGGAACGCCATTGCGACGCGGGCTGGATCTCGCGGGGCGGCAGCTTCAGCGCTTCGGCCTCCGAAATCACCTGGCTGTCCCCGACGGCCGTCGACCCGCCGATCGCGTACACGGACTTCTCCACCGCGGCGACGGCCATCCCGTGTCGCGCCGTCGCCATGTCCGGCAGGGCGTCCCAGTGCCTCGTCATGAGGTCGAACACCGAGACGCTCTTGAGAACCCGTCCTCCCGACACGCCCCCGACGGCGACCAGCCGCCCGTCGGCGATGGCCACGCCGAGGTCGCTGCGGGACTGGGGAAGCGCCGGCATTGTCGTCCAGGTTTTCGCGGCCGGGTCATACGCTTCGACGATCGTCAGGTCGGAGTCGCCGGTGGTTCCCCCGACCGCATACACCAGCTTGCCGTCCGACGCCGCGGCCAGCATCTGGCGCGGGGTCGGTATGGGGGCGCCCAGGCTCCAGGAATTGCCGTCGAAGACCTCGGTGGTCCTCAGCAGGGCCCCGCCGGCGTCGACCCCGCCGGTGACGACGAGGCGGTCTCCGACCACCGCCGCGGCCGCGGCGGCCCTGGGCGCCAACAGGTGTGGCAGTTCGACCCACCGGCTGTTGACCACCCGCCAAACCTGGTCGCTGGCAACCTTTTTGCCGTTGACGGTCTTCCAGCCGCCGAGGACTACCGGGTTGCCCTGCCAGGTCACGGCCATCGCGTGTTGCAGCGCCACCGGCAGATCGTCGCCGCCCTTCCACTCGTCGATGGCGGGGTCGTAGCCCTCGTGCTTGGTGGTGGGGTTGCCGTCGCCTCGGATGCCGCCGAAGACCCAGATCGTGCCGTCGGCCTGGGTGGTGGCGACCGCATCGCGCGCGACGCGGGCGTTGGTGATCGGCTTCCAGGTGAGGGGCGCCTGGCTCGGCGGGCCGGCGGTCTTGTGAGTGGCGTTGTCGGGCCGCAGCCACAGGAACACGGCACCCACGACCAACAGCGCCACGACGGCTGCCGCCAGGGCGATGCGACTGCGCCTCTTGCCCGGTTGGGCGAACCACTCCCGGATGCGCAGCGCTACGGGCTTGCGCCAGGGGGGCGGCGCCGGAGGCTGTTCGGGACCGCTCGGCGCGCTCGGCGGGCTGCCGGACGATGTCTGGGGCTGCGTTTCCGCGGCGTGACCGCTGCGCAAGACGCTGGCCGCCGCGGAAAACTCGTCATGACCGGAGGGGCCCGACGGGGTGGGCGGCGTGGCCGCGACCGCGTCGTCCCGGGCAACCGGCGTCCCGATCGGCGAGGTCGGGCGCGTTTCCCCGCCATTGGAGGAGGGGGAGGGGGAGGGGGCGGCGTCGACGGCCGCGCGACCCTGCCCGCCGATCGCCATCGCATCGGGTTTGAGGCCGTTGTTGCGCTGCGCGGCCTGCAACTCGCGGCCGAATTCTTCGGCCGAGGCTGGCCGGTCCGCCGGGTCGAGCGACATCGCCCTCTCGATCGCCGAGCACACGGCGTCCGGGATTCCCTCGGGGCGCAGGTCCGGGACCCCGGTCGTGCTGATCCGCAGGTACTGCGCGATCAGGTCCTCACCCTTCCTGCGCTCGTGGGGCGCGTTGCCGACGATGAGCGCATAGAGGGTGGCGCCGAGCGAGTACATGTCGGCCGCGACCGTCGCCGGACTGCCGGTCATCACCTCCGGCGCCGTGTAGTCGATGGTGCCGGAGAAGAACCCGGTCGCCGTCTCGTATCCGCCTTCGATGTGGGCGATGCCGAAATCGCTCAACTGCGGTTCGCCGTAGTCGTTGATCAATATGTTGGCTGGCTTGATGTCGCGGTGCAGCGTTCCGGTCCGGTGCGCGGTTTCCAATGCGCCGCAGAGCTTTACACCGATGCGCAGGGCGTCGGGCCAGGGCAGCGGTCCCTCGCGGCGCAACCGGACCGCCAGCGAATCCGCGGCGTGGTAGGGCATGACGATGTACGGCCTGTTGCTGGTGGTCACCCCGACCCGCAGGATGTTGACGATGTTGGGGTGCCCGGACAGCCCGCCCATCGCGTAGCCCTCGCGCAGGAACCGTTCCCGGCTCTCCTCGTCCATGTGCGACGGCATCAGCTTCACCGCGACGCTGCGGCCGAGCGCCGTCTCATAACAGCGGTAGATCACTCCGGCCCCACCCCGGGCCACCTGCTGCGCATCCTCAAATCCGGCGGCCGCCAGCTCCACGGCGATCCCGCCGGACACCGACGCCACGCCGTCGGACCTGGGTTCTTCGGGCATTCCTGGCCGGTTAACCTCCCGTACATACAGGTCAGAGAGCTCAAGAGTATCGCCCGTGACCTCGCCGGAGTGTCTTTCGGCGACCATCGTTATCAAGCCAAGACGTGGCGGCCAACCGCACGAGGATGCAACGGGTTTGGCACGAGCCTTCGAGGGGATGCTCGGGCCAGAATGGCGATATGACGTTGGATCTGAAGGGGTATTTCGAACGCATCGATTTTCAAGGCGTTGCCGAGCCGACGCTCGACGCGCTGCAGGCGCTGGTGAGCGCTCACACCCGCGCCATCCCGTTCGAGAATCTCGATCCGCTGATGGGAACGCCGGTCGATGACCTCGGCCCAGATGCCCTGACCGACAAGCTGGTTCACCGACGCCGCGGCGGCTATTGCTACGAGCAGAACGGACTGATGGGTTATGTGCTGTCGGAACTCGGCTTTCGGGTGCGGCGACTGGCGGGCCGGGTGATCTGGATGCTCCCGCCCGACGCGCCGTTCCCGGCGCAGACCCACACCGTGCTCGCGGTGACCTTCCCCGGCTCCCAGGGGTCTTACCTCGTCGACGTCGGCTTCGGCGGGCAGACACCCACCTCCCCGATCCGGATCGAGACCGGCAACGTCCAACAGACCACGCTCGAGCCGTACCGACTCGAGGACCGCCGGGACGGGCTGGTACTGCAGGCCCAGATCCGCGGCGAATGGGCGCCGCTGTATGAGTTCACGACGCGCACCGCACCGGCGATCGACCTCAAGGTCGGCAGCTGGTTCGTCTCAACCCACCCGTCGTCGCACTTCGTGACCGGCCTGACGGCCGCGCGGGTCACCGACGACGCCCGATGGAACCTGGCCGGGCGCCACCTGACCGTCCACCGCGCCGACGGCAGCGAGAAAACCCTGCTGGACGACGCGGCCGCCGTCGTTGACGCCCTCGCCGAACGGTTCGACATCAATGTGGCCGATCTGGGTGACCGCGGCGCGCTCGAGGCCCGCCTCGACAAGGTCCTCGGGCCCTGACGTCGATTTCCACGTGATCCGCGGCGCGCCCATTGTTCGACGTGACGACCGCCATACCCCCGCAAATGCGGCAAATAATAAGAGCGTCTATTAACCTGTCCCAACGTGAGTCGGGATCACGGGTCGGCCGGTGCTGTCGGGGCTGCCTCGGGCAGTGTCGACGCTGACGCTGTCCCGAGCGGCGGGATTGTGGTGCCCGAGGGTGTCACCCTGACCTCGAATTTCGACCGCAACCGGGCCCTGTTGGGTGACAGTCCGGCCTACCGCTTCATCGACTATTCGCAGGACCAAGACGGGCGGATCCTCGAACTCAGCTGGAACGAGCTGTGGTCGCGCGTCTGCGCCATTGGCGCCCGGTTGCAGCAGGTCACTCAGCCCGGGGACCGGGTGGCGATCCTGGCGCCCCAGGGCCTCGATTACGTGGCGGGTTTCTTCGCCGCCGTCCACGCGGGCAATGTCGCGATCCCCCTCTTCGCGCCGACGTTGGCGGGGCACGGCGAGCGGTTGGCCGCGGTGCTGGCCGACGGCCGGCCCGCCGCGGTCCTGACCACCACCGCGGCGGCCGAATCGGTGCGGACCTTTATCCGGACTCTGCCCGCGAACGAGCGGCCGCGGATGATCGCGGTCGACGCGGTGCCCGCCAGCCTCGCCGAGACCTTCACCGACCCCGTCCGGGACACCGACGACCTCGCCTACCTGCAGTACACGTCGGGCTCGACCCGCACGCCGGCCGGGGTGGAGATCACCCATCGCGCCGTCTACACCAACGCGATGCAGATGATCCTGCACGGGGGGCTGAACACCGACGTCCAATGCGTGAGCTGGCTGCCGCTGTATCACGACATGGGGCTGATGATGATCGTGTTCACGGCGTATTTCGGGGCGCACGTCGCGCTGATGGATCCGATGGCTTTCCTTCGCCGGCCCTACCGCTGGATGAAGCAATTGGGTATCGCGGCGACCCGCGGCCGGACGATGGCGGCGGCACCGAACTTTGCCTTCGAGTTGACGGCCCAGCGAGGCCTGCCCCCGAAGGGTGAAGACCTCGACCTCAGCAATGTGGTGTGCCTGCTCAACGGGTCCGAGCCCGTGAGCATGTCGGCCATCGAGCAGTTCACCAACGCCTTCGCCCCGTACGGCCTGCCCGCGTCGGTGGTCAAGCCGTCCTACGGGATGGCGGAAGCGACCCTGTCGGTCGCCAGCATCGCCCCGGACGCCGCGGCCAGCGCGATCTTCCTCGACCGCGAGCAGCTCGGCGCCGGCCGCGCGGTGGTCGTCGACCCGACGGCACCGAATGCGCTCTCGCTTGTCTCGTGCGGCCAGCCGATCCTCGAGGAGTGGGCGGTGATCGCCGACCCGGACGGTGCGGAGGTACCCGACGGAACCGTCGGGGAAATCTGGCTGCACGGCAACAACGTCGGCCGCGGATACTTCGGCCGCGAGGAAGAAACCCGACGAGTGTTCGGCAACAAGCTGCAGTCCCGGCTCGAGGTGGGCAGCCACGCCGAGGGCGCTCCGGACAACGGGTCCTGGCTGGCGACCGGCGATCTCGGCGTCTACATCGACGGCGAGCTGTACCTGACGGGCCGGATCAAGGACCTCATCATCATCGACGGCCGCAACCACTATCCGCACGACATTGAGACCACCGTGAGCGAAGCTTCGCCTGCGATCCGCACCGGCTACGTCGCCGCGTTTTCCGTTCCGGCCGAGGCGGTTTCAACTCTCACCGGGAGCGGCGGATCGGGCGAGCAGGTGGTCATTGTCGCCGAGCGCGCCGCCGGCGCGGGCCGCGATTTGGGGCCAATCGCCGACACGGTGCGGGCGGCGGTCTCGCGGCATCACCAGATTCGTGTCGCCGATGTTCGCCTGGTGGCCGCCGGGGGCATTCCCCGCACGACGAGCGGCAAGCTCGCCCGTAACGCCTGCCGGGCCGAATACCTCGCTGGGCGGTTCAACCGCTGACGGGCAGCCAGGGGCCGATTCGGTTGAGGGCCTCTTCGATATCGCTGGTGGGTCCGGCGAACGACAGCCGGACGAACGAATTCCCGCGCGCGGTGTCGAAGTCGATGCCCGGTGCGATCGCAACGCCGGTGTCGGCCAACAGCTTTGAGCAGAAATCGATCGAGTCGTCGGTGAAGTCCGAGACGTCGGCGTACACGTAGAACGCGCCGTCGGTGGGCGCCAACCGGTCGACGCCGATTCGGCGCAGGCCGTCGAGCAGCAGCGAGCGGTTGATCGCGTAGTGCGCCAGGTTGCCGTCGGCTTCGGCCGTCGCCTCCGGGGTGAACGCGGCCACCGCGGCGAGCTGCGACAGCACCGGCGGGCAGATGGTGAAGTTGCCGGTCAGGCAGTCCACCGCGCGGCGCAGCTCCGTCGGCAGCAGCAGCCACCCCAGTCGCCAGCCAGTCATCGCGTAGTACTTGGAAAAGCTGTTCACCACCACCGCATCTCGTGAGGTCTGCCAGGCGCAGCTGGTCTGCGGCGCCCCCTCGTAGACCAGCCCGTGGTAGACCTCGTCGCTGATCAGCCGCACCCCGGAGGCCTCGCACCACGACGCGATGGCGGCGAGCTCGGCCGGCGGGATGACCGTCCCGGTGGGATTGGCGGGGCTGGCGACGATCACGCCCTTGATCGGCGGGTCGAGTTCGGCGAGGATCTGCGCGGTCGGCTGAAACCGCGTCTCCGGCCCGCAGGCGATGTCCACGACCTCACATCCCAACGCGGACAGGATGTTTCGATAGCAGGGATAGCCGGGGCTGGCCAGCGCCACCCGATCTCCCACGTCGAAGCACGCCAGGAAGGCCAGCAGGAAGCCACCGGAGGAACCCGTGGTCACGACGACCGCGTCGGCCTCGACGTCGATCCCGTGTTTGCGTTGGTAGTCCGCCGCGATCGCGGCGCGCAGCTCCGGAATGCCCAGCGCGACGGTGTAACCCAGCCGGTTGAGGTGCAGCGCCGAGGCCGCGGCCGCGCGCACCGGCTCGGGAGCGCCGACGCTCGGTTGGCCCGCCGACAGGTTGACCAGGTCGCCGTGGCTGCGCTGGCGCTCCGCGGCGGCTAGCCAGACATCCATCACGTAGAACGGCGGGATGCCGGCGCGCAGCGCGACGTGGTCAATCACGTCGGCAGGACTTCAGATTCCAGCTCGCGCAGCAGCTCCCGCGGTGGGTCGAGCAGGTGCGCGCTGCCGTGGGCGCGTTTGAAGTACAGGTGCATGTCGTGTTCCCAGGTGATCGCGATGCCGCCATGCAACTGAATCCCTTCGGCCGCCACGGCTTTCAGGGCTTCCGTGGCGGCGAGGCGCGCGGTGGCCGCGTTGGTCGGGGTGGGGTCGTCGCACGCGTCGGACACCACGGCCTTCGCCGCGGCGACCGTGACATACAGGTCGGCCATCCGATGCTTGAGCGCCTGGAAGCTGCCGATCGGGCGGCCGAACTGCACCCGGTTCTTGGTGTATTCGACCGTCAGTTCCAGGCAGCGTTCGGCGGCGCCGATCTGCTCGGCCGCCAGCAGGATGGCGGCGACGTCCGCGATGCCCGGGTCGTCACCGATGGCTTCGGTCTCCTCCGGTTGCACTCGGGCCAGGCGGCGGGTGGGGTCCATGGTGGCGACGGGCTGTGCGCTGAAGCGGGTCCACCTGCTCAGCCCGCCCTCGGCGGCCGCGACGACGACGTCGGCGACGTCGCCATTGACCACGAAGTCCGGGTCGAGCACCACCGCGCCGATCGAACTGCCCTCGGCGAGGCTCTCGAGTGTCTTCGCGTCCGGTTCCGCCGCCGCGAGCAACGCCAGCTCCGCCAGCGTCGTGCCCAGCAGGGGAGAGGGAACCAGGCCCCGGCCCAGCTCCTGCAGAACGACTGCGGCGTCGGCCAATTCGCCGCCCGCGCCGCCCAGCTCTTCGGGGATGACCAGCGCCGCGGCGCCGACCTGTTCACACAGCAGTTGCCACAGCGCCTCGTCGTAGCCGCGGTCCGACTCCGTCGCGGCGCGCACCGCCGCCGGGTCCGCGTGCTTGGCGACCAGGGCGGCCACGGTCTCTCGCAGCATCCGCCGTTCTTCACTCATGCGCGCCGCTCCTCTCCCCCGCAAGCGGGAGGTACCCCCACATCGCGTCGTCCCCCGCAAGCGGGAGGTGCCCCCACTGCATCGTCGCCGGCGCGACTCATAGCGCCTCCAGGACTCGTCGCCGATGCGCCTCGGGAGTACCCCCGGCCGAGCGTAGTGCCTGCACCCGCAGCAGCCACAGCGACAGGTCGTGTTCCTGGGTGAACCCGATGGCGCCGTGGGTTTGCAACGACGCGCGCGCCGCGAGCAGGGCCGCGTCGGATGCCGCCGCCTTCGCCGCACTGACGTCGCGTGGTTCCAGGGTGAGCGCCGCGCCATACAGCAGGGGTCGGGCGAGTTCGATCGCGATGTGCACGTCGGCCAGCTTGTGCTTGATCGCCTGATAAGAACCGATCACCCGCCCGAACTGGCTGCGTTGCGTGGCGTAGTCGACGGCGCCGTTCAGCAGTGCCTCGGCGGCCCCGACCAGCTGCGACGCGGTGGCCAGCGCACCGAACTCGTAGGCGCGCTTGACATCCGCGTGCCAGGCGTCGCCCCTCGGTGTGACGTCATAGAGGCGACGGCTGGGGTCGACGGACTGATGCGCCTCTCCCGCTTGGGCTTCGGTGACGGCACCGTCAGTGGCCAGCAGCACCAGCCCGGCGGTGTCGGCGTCGACCGCGCGCGGCGCGTCGGGGGGGAGCGCGACGGTGGCGATGAGCTCGCCGGAGGCCAGGCCCGCGCAGCGCTCGTCGTCCGCGAGCAGAATCGGTGCGACGGCAATGGATTCGGTTACCGGGCCGGGCACGCACCAGCGCCCGAGGCGCTCAATCGCGACCACCAGGTCGACGGGATGGGCCTCGATGCCGTCGAATTTCTCCGGCACGGCCAGCGCGGTGACGCCGAGGTTGGCCAGCTGCTCCCACACCTTGCGGCCCGGCGCGGTGTCGCCGGCCGACCACGCTCGGATGGCGCCCGGCAGGTCCGCGGCGCCCAGCGCCGCGTCGATGCTGGCCGAGAAGTCGCGCTGCTGTTCGTCTAGTGCGAAGTCCATTACCTTTTCTCCCGGGGTAGACCCAGCAGACGTTCGGAGATGATGTTGCGCTGAATCTCGTTGGTGCCGGCGTAGATCGGGCCGCCCAGCGCGAACAGCAGCCCGTCGGTCCAGGGTCCGGCCAGCTCGCCGTCGGCGCCGAGGATGTCGAGCGCGGTCTGATGAATCGCCACGTCGAGGTCCGACCAGAACACCTTGGTCACCGACGACTCGGCGCCGAGCTCACCGCCGGCGGCCAGCCTGGTCACCGTGCCGAAGGTCTGCAGGCGGTAGGCCTGCGCGTTGATCCACGCTTGGGCGACCCGGTCGGCGAAGCCGGGAGGACTGCCGCAGTCCTTCCACAGCTGCACCAATCGCTCCGCCGCGGCCAGGAAGCGGGCCGGGCTGCGCAGCGACATGCCGCGCTCGTTGCTTGATGTGCTCATGGCCGCGCGCCAGCCGTCGTTCGGGGTGCCGATCACGTCCTCGTCGGGAACGAAGACGTCGTCGAGGAAGATCTCCCCGAAGCCGGTGTCGCCCCCGAGCTGGACGATGGGGCGCACGGTGACGCCCTGGGCCTTCAGGTCGAACATGAGGTAGGTGAGGCCGTTGTGCCGCTCGGCCGCCGGGTCGGATCGGAACAGCCCGAATCCCATCTCGGCGAACGGCGCCCGCGAGCTCCAGATTTTCTGGCCGTTGAGCAGCCAGCCGCCGTCGGTCTTGGTGGCGGTGGAGCGCAACGACGCCAGGTCACTGCCGGACTCGGGCTCCGACCAGGCCTGCGCCCAGATCTGTTCGCCGCTGGCCATTTTCGGCAGGATGCGGTCGAGTTGCTCCTCGGTGCCGTGCGCGAAGAGCGTCGGGGCCAGCATCGAGGTGCCATTGGCGCTGGCCCGGCCCGGCGCCCCGGCGCGAAAGTACTCTTCCTCGAACACCACCCAATGCAGCAGCGGCGCGTCGCGACCGCCGTACTTCTCCGGCCAGGTGATCACCGAGAGGCCGGCGTCGAACAGCACGCGATCCCAAAGCCGGTGTTGCGCGAAGCCTTCGGCGTTGTCGTAGGACTTCGTCGGGATCTTCTCGGCGTTGGCCACCAGGAATTCCCGCACCTCGGCTTGGAAGGCCAGCGTCTCGTCATCTAATTGCAGATCCAATTCAGGCCAACTCTCGCAGTTGTGGTTTGACCACCTTGCCGCCCGCGTTGCGCGGCAACTCGTCGACGAACCGCACCGATCGCGGCGCCTTGAAGTTCGCCAAATGCTCACGGGTGTAGGCGATCACCGATTGCTCGTCCAGGTCGGAACCGGGCCGGGGCACCACGAACGCGCGCCCCACCTCGCCCAGCCGCTCGTCGGGAACCCCGATCACCGCGGCGTCGGCCACCCCGTCCATCCGGGCCAAGACCTGCTCGACCTCGGCGGGGTAGACGTTGAACCCGCCGCAGATGTACATGTCCTTGAGCCGGTCGGTGATGCGCAGGTTGCCCGCCTCGTCGACCGCGCCGATGTCACCGGTGTGCAGCCAGCCGTCGGCGTCGATGGCGGCCGCGGTCGCGGCCGGGTCGTCGAGGTAGCCGAGCATCACGTTGGGCCCGCGCAGCAGGACTTCTCCTGTTTCGGAGCCCGCTTCCCCCGAAGTGCTTGAGTCGATGCGCAATTCGAAGTCGGCGAACGGACGCCCGCAGGTAGTCGCGACGGTGACCGCGTCGTCGTCGGCGCGGCACATCGTTCCCATGCCGTTGGCCTCCGTCAGCCCGTAGGCGGTCAGCACGATGTCGATGTCGAGCTCGGACTGCATGCGCTCGACCAGCACGACCGGCACGGTCGCCGCGCCCGTCACCGCGAAGCGCAGCGAGCTCAGGTCGTAGTCCTTGCGCGCCGGATGGTCCAACAGGGTCTGGTAGATGGTGGGCGGACCCGGCAGCACGGTGATGCGGTGTCGCTCGATGGCTTGCAGCGCCCGCAGCGGGTCGAAGGTCAGGTGCGGGATCAGCGTCGCGCCGGTCTGCAGGCAGGCCAGGATGCCGGCCTTGTAGCCGAAGTTGTGGAAGAACGGGTTGATGCAGAGGTAGCGGTCGTCGGCGGTGATCTTGCCGTTGGCGGCCCACGACGCCGAGGCCGACAGCGACTGCCGGTGCGCGCACATCACGCCTTTGCTGCGGCCCGTCGTGCCGGACGTGAACAGGATGTCGCTGACGTCGTCGGGCACGACGGCCGCGGCGCGTTCGGCCACCGCCAATGTGTCGCTCCCGCGGGCCATGAAGTCGTCCCAGGTGCCGTCGTCTGCCTCGATCGGGATCCGCACGATGTGTCGCAGCGCCGGCAGGGCTGGAGCACCAAGGCGGTCCAGGTCGGCGATGCGATCGTTGCCGAGGAACCGGCCCATGCCGAATAACACCGGCGCGTCCGTGCGCGCGAGGATGTCGGCGGCCTCCTCGGCGGTGTAGCGGGTGTTCAGCGGCACCATCGCGGCGCCGGCGTGGTGAATCGCGAGGCAAGCCACCACCCAATGCCAAGTGTTCGGCGACCAGATGGCCACCCGGTCGCCGGCTTGCACGCCCAGCGCGATGAGTGCGGCCGCCGCGCGGTGCACCTCGGTGCGTAGCTTGGCGGACGTGAAGGACCGCTCCTCGGTGATCAGCGCGTCGTGGTCGGGCAGTTGGTGTGCCAAGCGATCCAGCGCCGCGGGCACGGTGCGGGGATCGGTGGACACTGGAACTCCTTAACAAAGCAAGTGCTTGGTAGGTTAGCCTACAGGGCATGCAGGACGTCGAGGAGTTCCGGGCCGAGGTCCGCCAGTGGCTCGCCGACAATCTGGTCGGCGAATTCGCAGCTCTCAAGGGCCTTGGCGGCCCCGGGCGCGAGCACGAGGCGTTCGAGGAACGCCGGGCCTGGAACCAGCATCTCGCCGAGGCCGGACTGACCTGCCTGGGCTGGCCGGTGGAGCACGGCGGGCGAGGGCTTTCGACCGCGCACCGGGTGGCGTTCTACGAGGAGTACGCCAAGGCAGACGCGCCGGACAAGGTCAACCACTTCGGCGAGGAGCTGTTGGGCCCGACGCTGATCGCGTTCGGCACGCCGGAGCAACAGCAGCGCTTCCTGCCGCGCATCCTGGACGTCACCGAGCTGTGGTGCCAGGGCTACTCCGAACCGGGCGCCGGCAGCGACCTGGCCAACGTCTCGACGACCGCCGAACTCGACGGCGACCAGTGGGTGATCAACGGCCAGAAGGTGTGGACGTCGCTGGCGCACCTGTCGCAGTGGTGCTTCGTGGTGGCGCGCACCGAGAAGGGCTCGAAGCGACACGCCGGCCTGTCCTATCTGCTGGTCCCGCTGGATCAACCGGGCGTGCAGGTCCGCCCGATCGTGCAGATCACCGGCACCGCCGAATTCAACGAGGTGTTCTTCGACGACGCCCGCACCGATGCGTCGTTGGTGGTGGGCCAGCCAGGCGACGGGTGGCGGGTCGCGATGGGGACGCTGACCTTCGAGCGCGGTGTCTCCACACTTGGGCAGCAAATCCGCTACGCCCGTGAGCTTTCCAACCTTGCCGACCTCGCGCAGCGTAACGGCGCCGCCAACGACCCGTTCATCCGGGAACGGCTGACGCGGGCGTGGACGGGTCTGCGGGCCATGCGGTCGTACGCATTGGCCACCATGGATGTCGAGCAGCCCGGCCAGGACAACGTCTCGAAGCTGTTGTGGGCCAACTGGCATCGCGACCTGGGCGAGCTGGCGATGGACGTGATCGGCCGGCCGTCAATGGCGTTGCCCGACGGGGAATTCGACGAGTGGCAGCGGCTTTTCCTGTTCACCCGGGCCGACACCATCTACGGCGGGTCCAACGAGATCCAGCGCAACATCATCGCCGAGCGGGTGCTCGGCCTACCCCGAGAGGTTAAGGGATGACGCTCTCCGAAGCGCCGAAAGAGATTGCCGGACACGGGCTTCTGCAAGGGAAGGTAGTCGTGGTGACCGCGGCCGCCGGAACCGGTATCGGCTCGGCGACCGCCCGGCGGGCACTCGCCGAAGGGGCCGACGTGGTCATCTCCGACCACCACGAACGGCGGCTGGGGGAGACCGCCGACGAGCTCGCCGCGCTGGGACAGGGCCGGGTCGAGAAGGTCGTGTGCGACGTGACGTCCACGGCCCAGGTCGACGCCCTGATCGACTCCACCACGGCGCGCATGGGCCGCCTCGACGTGCTGGTCAACAACGCCGGGCTGGGCGGGCAGACCCCGGTGGTCGACATGACGGACGACGAATGGGACCGCGTCCTGGACGTGACGCTGACGTCGGTGTTCAGGGCCACCCGCGCGGCGCTGCGGTATTTCCGCGAGGCGTCGCACGGCGGTGTGATCGTGAACAACGCCAGTGTGCTGGGCTGGCGCGCCCAGCACTCGCAGTCACACTACGCCGCCGCCAAGGCGGGCGTCATGGCCCTAACCCGCTGCAGCGCAATCGAAGCCGCCGAGTACGACGTCCGCATCAACGCCGTCTCGCCCAGCATCGCGCGGCACAAGTTTCTGGACAAGACGACCTCGGCCGAGCTGCTCGACCGGCTGTCGGCGCAGGAGGCGTTCGGCCGTGCGGCCGAGCCGTGGGAAATCGCCTCCACCATAGCCTTTCTGGCCAGCGACTACTCGAGTTACCTGACCGGAGAGGTCATCTCGGTATCGAACCAGCACGCGTGAGCTGATCGGTTACAGGCGGGCAAGGTCCAACAGGCCGGCTAGGCCGGAGCCGATGTTCAACAACCCCGAGTCGAAGCCGCTGATGACGCCAATCGGGTTGCCGCCGACTGCAGCGGTGACGCCCGTGTTGAAAATGCCCGAAATTGCACCGCTGATGCCTGAGCCGCCGGCGGCAGAATTGAAGAAGCCCGAAATCAGCTCAGGGTTCACGCCGGTGGCCCTATTGGCGATGCCTGACACAAAATCGCCGGTATTAAAAAAGCCGGAGTCGCCGCTACCCGTGTTGTTGAAGCCCGAGTTGGCCAGGCCGGTGTTGGTTGTGGAACCAAAGCCGGTATTCGCGGTGCCCGAATTCCAGAAGCCGGTGTTGGTGAAGCCCGAGTTGCCATTGCCCGTGTTTTCGCCGCCCGAATTCCCCATGCCGGTGTTCGTGAGTCCCGCGTTCCCGGCGCCCGTGTCGTAGCTCCCGGCGTTCCCGAACCCAGTGTCCAGCTCGCCCGCGTTCCCGATGCCCGTATTTAATGCTCCCGCGTTTCCGATGCCGAAGTTTTCGATGCCGGAATTTCCGATGCCGATATTGTTCCAGGAGCCTGGCACGAAGGTGTTGTCGCCCGAGTTGAAGATGCCGACGTTTCCGGTGCCGGAGTTGAAGAAACCGATGTTGTTGGTGCCCGAGTTTCCGAAGCCGATGTTCCCGCTGCCCGAGTTCAGCCCGCCGAAGCTGAACTGATTGGTTGCGGTGTTGAAAAAGGTGTTGCCGATACCGATCTCGTTGTTGCCGGTGAGCCCGAAGCCGATGTTGTAGCTTCCAGTGTTGCCGGCGCCCCTGTTTCCGGTGCCGGTGTTCCCGGCACCGATGTTGGCGCTGCCGTTGTTTCCGAAGCCCGAGTTGAAGGTGCCGGTGTTGCCTATCCCCACGTTTTGGCCACTGGTGTTGCTAGGACCGAAGTTTCCAAACCCGACGTTGAATGCGCCGAAGTTTCCAGCGCCAAAGTTACGGATACCGATGTTTCCCGTGCCCACGTTGCCGGTGCCGTTGTTTCCGCCGCCGCGGTTGGAGCTGCCGGTATTGCCGTTGCCGATGTTGGTGCTCCCCGTATTGCCGTTGCCGATATTGCCGGTACCACCCGTGTTGCCGACGCCCAGGTTTGGCAGGCCGGCCAGGAGCTGCTGCAGCGCCTGCGCGGGCGCCAACTGCGCCGCCGCCGCCGACGCACCCGAGTAGTAACCCGACATCGCCGACACGTCTTGGGCCCACATGGCCTCGTAGTCGCTCTCGAGTTGGGCGATGGCGGGTGCGTTGAGGCCGAACCAGTTCGACATCACCATCTGCACAAGCGAATTGCGGTTGAGGTCCACCAGGAGCGGGTGCACGGTCGCTGCCTGGGCGGCCTCGAAGGCACTGACCACCGCGCGGGCTTGCCCGGCCGCACTCGCCGCCTGGGCCGAGGCTTGGCTCAGCCACCCTGTGTACGGTGCCGCCGCGGCGGCCATCGCCGCAGCTGCCGGGCCCTGCCAAGCTTGACCGACCAACCCGGACGTGACCGCGGAAAACGACGACGCCGCGTTTCCCAGCTCCGAGGCCAGCCCGTCCCATGCCGCCGCCGCCTCGAGCAACGGTGCCGAGCCGGCGCCACTGAACATCAACAGGGAATTGATTTCCGGCGGCAGCACCAGAAAACTCGCCACTGTGGCCTCCTACGCGTTTCCCCCGGCCGCGACAAAGCGACCGGTGCCCGAAGGGAAGTGAGTAATCGCCTTCGAATGCTACGACGGCGTCGACGAGCATTTCTGGCTTTTGCGAGAATCGCCGCGACATGTTCACCGGCGCGTACGAGGTCGCGGCCACGAACACTTTTCCGCCCAGCAACTCTCGAGTTACTTGGCCGGAGAAGTGGTTTGGTATTTAGTTGGCGGCCAAACGAGCCGTTACGGCAACAGATGAATGAGGTCAAACAAGCCCGATACGAGGGTGCCCCTGTTGAGCAAGCCCGAGTTGTCACCGCTGAGGGCCGGGCCGGCAGTTACGCCCGGGACACCCATGTTCAAGATGCCCGAGCTTTGGCCGTCAACTGCCGTGCCGCCGGTGGCCGTGTTGAAAAGGCCCGAAATGTTGTGGTTTATGGCGCCGCCGCTAGCGGTGTTGAAGAAGCCGGACATCCCCGTACCCGTGTTTCCAAAGCCCGAGTTGGTCAGGCCGCTGTTGGTGGTGATCGCGACGCCTGTGTTCACGTCGCCCGAATCCCAGAAGCCGGTGTTTGTGTTGCCCGAATTCGCGAAGCCCGTGTTCACCTGGCCTGAATTCCAGAAGCCCGTGTTCGTGTTGCCCGCATTACCGAAGCCGGTGTCTTCGGCGCCCGCGTTCACGAGGCCGGTGTCTATCGTGCCCGAGTTCCCTAAGCCGAAGCTTCCGGTACCCGAGTTTCCGAAACCGCAGTTGGCGATGCCCGAATTGCCGAGTCCAATGTTGTTGATGCTGCCTGGCAAAACTTGATTGCTGCCCGAGTTGAGGATGCCGATGTTGTTGTTGCCTGAGTTGAAGAAGCCGATATTGCCGCTGCCCGAGTTGAACAAGCCGATGTTGCCGCTGCCCGAATTCAGCCCGCCAAAGCTAAATTGATTGGTAGCCCTGTTGAAGTACGTGTTCCCGATCCCGATCTCGTCGTCACCGGTAAGCCCGACGCCGATGTTGTTGTTGCCGGTGTTTCCGAGGCCGATGTTGCCGTTGCCGGTGTTAGCGCCGCCGCTGTTACCGTCGCCGACGTTTCCCAAGCCGGCGTTGCCATTGCCGGTGTTACCTATGCCCATGTTGTGGCCCGGGTCCGAGCTGGTGAAGGGGTTACCGTGGTTTCCGAACCCGATGTTCGCGTTGTTGCGGTTTCCGGCGCCGACGTTTCCGCTGCCGAAGTTCCCGCTGCCGGTGTTGTTGTTACCGAAGTTTCCGCCGCCGAGGTTGGAGCTGCCGGTATTTCCGCCACCGACGTTCTCGCTTCCTTTGTTGCCGTTGCCGACGTTGGCGTTGCCGATGTTGCCAATGCCCACGTTGGGCAGGGTGGCCAGGATGTCCTGCAAGGTCTGCGCTGGCGTCAATCCGGCGGCTGCGGCCGACGCGCCCGAGTAGTAGCCGGACATCGCCGACACGTCGGCGGCCCACATTTCCTCGTAGTCGCTTTCCAACTCGGCGATCGCCGGCGCATTAAGGCCAAACCAGTTCGACATCACCATCTGCACAAGTGAATTGCGGTTGAGCTGCACCATGATCGGTTGCACCGTTGCCGCCTGCGCGGCCTCGAACGCACTCACTACCGCTCGGGCCTGCCCGGCCGCCCCCGCCGCCTGCGTCGCCGCCTGGCTGAGCCACCCCGCGTACGGCGCCGCCGCGGCCGTCATCGCCTGCGCCGACGGACCCTGCCACGCCTGGCCCGCCAGCCCCGAGGTCACCGACCCGAACGATGCCGCCGCGACACCGAGCTCCGAGGCCAGTCCGTCCCAGGCCGTCGCGGCCGCTAACAGCGGCGCGGAACCCGCACCTGAGAACATCAGTATTGAATTTATTTCCGGCGGCAACACCATGAAACTCATCGAACACCGTCCTTTTACAGCCCGATCGCAGAGGACGAAATGATGTTAAACCGCGACTGGCGTTTTGCGGTTCATTTTTCGAGGAAATGGGATTGATACGAGCCGCAGTGGACAATTAAGGGGTGTTGCGATTACCCGAATTGCTCCAGTAGTTGTTGGAGATTCAACAAGCCAGGCACGGTGCTGCCGGTGTTGCACCTGCCTGTGTCGTCGCGGTCGGGGAACCGAGGTTCCCGAAATCGAGCGTGCTACAGGTTCTTTAGCAGTTGAGTGAGGCTGAAGAACCCGGCCACACCGGTGCCTGTGTTGAAGAAACCTGAGTCTAAGCCGCTGGCGACGCCGCTTGGGACCCCAAAAAGTGGTGCCGTGACACCGGTGTTGAAGAAGCCCGAGATGTTGCCGTTCCCCAATGCGTCGCCGATGGCCTTGTTGAAAAAGCCCGAACTGGCGTCGTTTCCGAGACCATTGATCGCGTTGTAGAAGCCTGAGACGTTTGTGCCCGTATTGCCGAATCCCGAGTTGGTTGCGCCGCTGTCGGTGGTCACTCCGAATCCGGTGTTCACATTGCCCGAATTCCAGTAGCCCGTGTTGATGTTGCCCGAGTTCCCGTCGAATGTGTTACCGGTGCCTGAGTTCTGGTTGCCCGTGTTGAGGCTGCCCGCGTTTCCGAAGCCGGTGTCAAATGAGCCGGAGTTTCCGAAACCGGTGTCCAGCTCACCAACGTTGCCGAAGCCGAAGTTCCCCACGCCGGAGTTGCCGAAGCCGATGTTGCCGAAGCCGGAGTTGCCGAATCCCAAGCCTTGAAGCCTACCCAAGTCGGCAGGAAGGACGTTTTGCCCGGAATTGAAGAAGCCGACATTGCCGTCGCCGGAGTTGAAGAAGCCGATGTTGCCGGTTCCGGAGTTCCCAAAGCCGATGTTGCCGCTACCCGAGTTCAGGCCGTTGAAGAAGAACTGACCAGTCGTCCTATCGAAGTATGCATTGCCGAGACCGACCAGGTTGTTGCCCGTGAGGCCGAAACCGATGTTGTTGTTCCCGGTGTTGCCGGCGCCTTGGTTTCCGAACCCGGTGTTGCCCAAACCAACGTTGTTGTCGCCGAGATTACCCATGCCGATATTGCGGCCAGTGGTCGAGCTGGTACCAGCATTTCCGAGGCCGATGTTTCCGAAGCCTGCGTTTCCCCAACCGAAGTTGTTGCTACCCGTGTTGCCGCTGCCGGCATTGTTGCTACCGAAGTTGCCGCCGCCGACGTTTCCGCTGCCGTTGTTGCCGTTACCGATGTTGGCGTTGCCGTTGTTGCCATTTCCGATGTTCCCGGTCGAACCGACGGCGTTGCCAATGCCCAAGTTTGGTAGGCCCGCCAGCAGGTCTTGCAGGCCTTGCGCCGGCGCCAACTGCGCCGCCGCCGCGGATGCGCCCGAGTAGTACCCCGACATTGCCGACACGTCCTGGGCCCACATCGCCTCGTAATCAGCCTCGATCTCGGCAATCGATGGCCAATTAAGACCGAACCAGTTGGACTTCACCATCTGCACCAACGAGTTGCGGTTGAGTTCCACCCACAGCGGGTGCACGGTCGCGGCCTGCGCGGCCTCGAACGCACTCACCACCGCACGTGCCTGAGCCGCCGACCCCGCCGCTTGGGCGGCCGCCTGGCCGAGGAAACCAGCGTAGGGAGAGGCCGCGGCCGCCATCGCTTGAGCCGCGGGGCCCTGCCATGCCTGACCGACCAGTCCCGCGGTCACCGAGTCGAAGGAGGACGCCGCACTTCCAAGCTCGGAAGCCAAGCCGTCCCACGCCGCTGCGGCCTCCAGCATCGGCGCCGAACCGGCACCTGAGAACATCAGCAGAGAGTTTATTTCCGGAGGCAACACCATAAAACTCATGACCGCGTCCTTTCCAGCCCGATTGCAGAGGACAAACGGATGTTAGACGCCTGCTGACGCTGTCATTACACAATTGGCGAAAATCGCACGGATTCGCGTCAGTCCCGTACGGGTAACGGCAGTGTCAATTATTTCGCTGTCGTATCCCTTTAGATGGGCCGGCGGCCGGGACCAGGCAGCATTCCGACAAGCCGGGAGCCGTGAGAAGTGTTGGGCTCCATACTCGTTTCGAGGAGCTCTCGATGTCAGGTCGGCCGCCTCGAGGCCAACTAGTTGTAGAAACAGGCCAGTGCGGTCAAACAATCCCCACAACGCGCCGTTGCGTGATTCAACAATGTTTACTTTCGCTCAGCAATGGTGCATTTGCGGTGTGGTTGCTGCGCCCCAATTCTCTTGTGGCGTTCTTTGGCCCAGATGCGAGTGGTGTTGAGGATGCGGGCACGCCATTACCCGTGTCGCCGCTATCGCGAACCCGCGGCCTCGCTGGCCGAGCAAGCGCTTGGTTGATACCCTGATGCGGTGGACCGAGTGACCGGTCAGGCTAACAGCCGGCGAGACGAGTTGCTTGCGCTCGCCGCGACCATGTTCGCCGAGCGTGGTCTGCGCGCCACCACCGTGCGCGACATTGCCGACGGCGCGGGCATCCTGTCCGGCAGCCTGTACCACCATTTCTCCTCCAAGGAGGAGATGGTCGACGAGCTGCTCCGCGAATTCCTGGAGTGGCTGTTCGCCCGCTACCGCGAAATCATCGACAGTGAGCCCAATCCGCTCGAGCGGCTCAAGGGGCTGTTCATGGCGTCGTTCGAGGCGATCGAGGATCGCCACGCGCAGGTCGTCATCTACCAGGACGAGGCCAAACGGCTGCTATCGCAGGCCCGGTTCTCCTACATCGAGGACATGAACCGCCAACAACGCAAGATGTGGGTCGAGGTGCTCAATCAAGGCATCGACGAGGGCTGCTTTCGGCCCGACCTCAATGTCGACCTGGTCTACCGATTCATCCGTGACACCACCTGGGTGTCGGTGCGCTGGTATCAACCCGGCGGACCGCTCACCGCACAGCAGGTGGGTCAGCAATATCTCGCCATTGTCCTTGGCGGCATTACCAAAGAAGGAGTCTGAAACATGGCCCGTGTCGGCGACGATGCAGAGCGAAGCGATGAGGAGGAGCGACACAATGGCTGAGGCGTACGTCATCGACGCTGTGCGTACCGCGGTTGGCAAGCGTAACGGCGCACTGGCCGGGATACATCCCGTCGACCTGGGCGCCCTTGGGTGGCGCGGACTGCTCGACCGGGTGGACGTCGACCCCGCCGCCGTTGAGGATGTGATCGCCGGTTGCGTCGACGCGATCGGCGGGCAGGCGGGCAACATCGCCCGCCTCTCGTGGCTGGCCGCCGGCTATCCCGAAGAGGTGCCGGGCGTCACGGTGGACCGACAGTGCGGTTCCAGCCAGCAGGCGATTTCGTTTGGCGCGCAGGCAATCATGTCGGGAACGGCCGACCTCATCGTGGCCGGCGGCGTGCAGAACATGAGCCAGATCCCGATCTCGTCGGCGATGACCGTTGGCGAGCAGTTCGGGTTCACCTCGCCCACAAGCGAATCCAAGCAGTGGCTGCACCGCTACGGCGACCAGGAGATCTCCCAGTTCCGCGGTTCGGAGATGATCGCCGAGAAGTGGAACCTGTCCCGCGAAGAGATGGAGCGGTACTCGCTCACCAGCCACGAGCGCGCGTTCGCGGCGATCCGCAGCGGACACTTCGACAACGAAATCATCACTGTCGAAACGGAATCCGGACCGTTCCGGGTCGACGAAGGCCCGCGTGAGTCATCGCTGGAGAAGATGGCCGGCCTGAAGACGCTCGTCGAGGGCGGTCGGCTGACGGCGGCGATGGCCAGTCAGATCTCCGACGGCGCCAGCGCGGTGCTGCTCGCCTCCGAGCAGGCCGTCAAAGACCACGGGTTGAAGCCCCGAGCCCGCATCCACCACATCAGTGCCCGCGCCGCCGACCCGGTGTTCATGCTGACCGGGCCCATCCCGGCGACCCGGTACGCACTCGAAAAGACCGGGCTGTCAATCGAAGACATTGACACCGTCGAGATCAACGAGGCGTTCGCGCCGGTTGTTCTGGCGTGGCTCAAGGAGATCAAGGCCGACCCCGAGAAGGTCAACCCGAACGGCGGCGCGATCGCCCTGGGTCACCCGCTCGGCGCCACCGGGGCCAAGCTGTTCACCACCATGCTCAACGAGCTTGAGCGCATCGGCGGCCGCTACGGCCTGCAGACGATGTGCGAGGGTGGCGGCACGGCCAACGTCACGATCATCGAGCGGCTCTAGTCCCTGCGCCCCTTTGCGCCGAGTGTGAAACTCACGACGCCCTAACCGCGTGTCGCGTCGTGGATTTCACACTCGCGGGGCTGTCGGTGTGGTTTGGCAGCATCGCCGGCATGACGGAGCTGTTCTGGGCAGTGAGGCCCTCGCGGCCAAGGCCATGCCGGAACGGGCGATGCGCAAGCTCTACGAGCGTGTCTACCCCGGCGTCTACGGCTCCGGAGACATCGAATTGATGGCCCCTGACCGAGCGCAGGCTGCATGGCTCTGGTCGCGACGCAAGGCAGTCGTCGCGGGAAAACTCGGCGGCGGCGCTCCTGGGGGCCAAGTGGGTGGACCCGGCATTGGATGCTGAGCTGATTCATGACAACCGCCACCGGCCGGCCGGCATTGTGGTGCACTCCGAGAGCTTGCTCCCGGGCGAGGTCGTCGACGTCGACGGCATGCCGGTGACCGGTCCGGCTCGCACGGCTTTCGATATCGGGCGGTGGACATTCTCGCGGCTGCAGGCGGTGCAGGGGCTCGACGCGTTGGCGAACGCCACCGACGTCAAGGTGGCTGACGTCGACGCAGTGATGGCCGCACATCGCGGCATGCGCGGACTGGCACGGCTGCGGGTCGTGCTCCCGCTAGTCGACGGCGGTGCCGAGTCGCCCCAGGAGACGCGCACCCGGCTGATATTGATCGAGGCCGGGCTTCCTAGGCCGCAGACTCAGATCAGGGTGTGCGACGAATACGGCGACTTCGTTGCGCGCATCGACATGGCGTATCGCGAACTGCTTGTCGGCATCGAGTACGACGACCCCAACATTTGACGGACCCGGCGCAGCGTCAACGCGACATCGACCGGCAAGTAGCATTGGCCGACCTGGGCTGGACCATCGTCGGGTGAGCAACGACCTGCTCCGCTATCGGCAAGGCACCTTCATTGCCCGGGTCGTCGCCGCGATGCGTTCGGCGGGCTGGCGGCCGTAGCGCTCGAGCGTGCAACACACGACGCTTCAACGGCGTGTCGCGTCGTAAATTGCACAATCGCGCAGGGTGTTCCATCGGCCGCGGCCATCACCGCGTGGCCAGCACGAGCGCGATTCCGCCCAAGGCCAGCAGCCAGCTGGTGAAGCTGCCGACCAGAAAGTATTCGGTCACCTCGTCGATGCCGACGTCGCCGTTGCGGTTTTTTTGGGCGCTCAGCTCGGGAAAGCGGATGATGCCCTTGGCGGCTACGACGGCGCTGGCCGCGGCCACCTGCCCGCCGACGCCGAGGCTCAGGATCAGCAGGCGTTCCATCGGGCCCAGCAGCCGGCCGCCCTTGAGTCGGTCGGATGGCTGCGGCTCACCGGCCGGGCGCACCGCACCCACCGAGCCAAGCACGAGGCGCACCAACTGATTTCCGGTTGCGAACTGCACCAGCACCACGGCGACGATCATCAGCAGCCGGGTGGGCGTCACGTCGCTCAGCGGCAGTTGCGCCCAGCCGGACCACCGCGCGATCAGGCCGTGGACGGGAGAGGACCAGCCGGACAACCCGATCAGCAATACCAGCGCGGCGGCGAACACGGCCAACGGGGCTGCCTGTCGTTTGCCGCTGCGCTCGGCGCGCAGGCACAGCCACTCCCACACGACGGCCGCGGTGGCCGCCGGCACGAGCAGCGGGATATCGCCGCGATGCCAGAGCGCACCCAGCGCCGCGCAGCCGGCCACCACGATCGGCGCGATTACCACGGGGAGCCACGCCGCGCGGACCGCCCGCCGACACAGGTCCGCGATCCCGAGCGCGATCAGCAGCACCGCGACCGCGCTCATGGCAGACTCCGAAGATATTGGGAGGCACGGACAATGAGGTCCAGACCGTCACGGGCCGCCCGTTGGGACACCGCGGAAGGGCTGATGCCCTCGGCCGCGGCGAGTTCCTTCTTGGTCCGGCCCGCCATCAAGCCCCTCACAATCCGTAACGATCTTTCATCGAGCGATCCAAGCAGATGGTCCCGACAAATCAGGGCGGCGTTGACGGCGGCGACGTCAGTGCGATCGTCCTCGTCCGCCCGGAATGTGGTGCGCACCAGCGTGAAGCCGGGCTGCCGCTGGGACTCCGCCGTCTGCTGGATGGCCGCCCGGGCGGTCCACCAGCCCGGGCCGTCCTGGATCCGGGCGTTGGCGTCGAGGATGGCGACGGTGCCCCAGCCGATGCCGAACCGGACGTCCGTCTCGGGGGCAAGCAGCAGGCGCACCGTCAGTGCGGCGTCGATGGCGGCACCCAGGGTGGGGTAGCTGCCCTGAAACTCATCGCCGACGGTGAACGCGGGCGGGTCGAGGGCGCCGTCGGCGACCTGCCGCAGGGCGGTGGCGACCCGCCGATGCAGCGCAGGCCGATCGCGCGCGCGCCGGGACCCGACGACGTCGCCGATCATCGTCGCGCGCAGTGAAGGTGGAGCCTTCACTATCGCCATATGAAGATTATAGCTTCATTTATGCCGAATTTAGAAGAAGACTTAATCCAGCCGCGGCGTCAGTTCGTTGCTTGGTCCGTGAGCTTGAGGTATCCGTCGATGCCGACCCGCTCGAAAGTGCGCCGACGTGGGGCCGACAGCATGGGCAGCGCCGTCGCCGCGTCGATGATCTCGGGCTGCCCCACCTCGTAGTCGTGGCCTTGGGACGCGATCGTCGCCCGCCCCGCCGCGCGGACGTTCTGCAACCAATCCACGTCGGTGCCGTAGGGCAGCGGTATGACGAAGCCGTCGGCGATGCGCTCGGCTACGACCGGCGTGGTGTACTGCTTGCCGGAGCGCCGCCCGGTGTGCTTGATCGCGGCCGCGTACCAGTGCTTGTGGCCGGCCAGTTGCACCATCAGCGGGTTGAGCAGGTATTTGTTCGAAGCGCGAACGGCGTTCAAGAGCGGAGTGGGCCACGATCCCGGTGCCAGCGTCATCATGCATCCAGGATGACGCCCCGCCCTGCTCCGCGGCCAGGGTCCTTAGTCCACCGCTGACGGTTCTTCGACCAGCGCCGTCGCGGCCTTCAAGTGGGCGATCGCGTCGCGGACGATCGATTCGATCAACTCGGCGCACGACGGCAAGTCGTCCAGGATGCCGGCCACCTGACCGGACGCCAGCACGCCGGCTTCGGTGTTGCCCTCGACCAGCCCCGCCTTGAGCAGCATCGGGGTGTTCGCCGCCATCACCACCTGCGACCAGGTCAGCTCCTTGCCGTGGCGCATCGCCAGGCCGTCGCGGATCATCGAGGCCCACGTCATCTGCGACATGCTCTTGAACTTCGCCGCGTTGCGCACCGCCGCCGCCAAACCCCTTACCGGCGAGCCGCTTTCCAGCTTCTCGACCAGCCCGGTCCGCAGCACCCGGTGCGGCATGCCGTCGACTCGCGTGGTGACGACCGTGCCGTCCAGCGCGGCCTCAAGGTACTGCCGCTTGACCGAGTCGGGCACGGTGGAATCCGAGGTGAGCAGGAACCTGGTGCCCATCGCCACACCCGCGGCGCCGTAGGACAACGCCGCCGCGAGACCACGCCCGTCGAAGAATCCGCCCGCCGCGATCACCGGGATCCCGGTGCCCTGCACGGCGTCCAGTACCGACGGCAACAGCAGAGTCGTCGCGACGGGCCCGGTGTGTCCGCCGCCCTCGCCGCCCTGCACGATCATCGCATCGGCGCCCCAGCCCGCGACCTTGCGCGCGTGTTTGGCCGCACCGATCGACGGGATGACCACCGCTCCAGCATCTTTGAGCCGGGCGATCAGCTCCTGCTTGGGCGCCAACGCGAACGACGCCACCTTGACGCCCTCTCGGATCATCAGCTCGACGCGGTCGCCCGCGTCGGCGGCGTCGGCGCGGATGTTCACGCCGAACGGCTTGTCGGTCGCGGCCTTGACCTTCTTGATCGCCGTCGCCAACTCGTCCAGGGTCATCGTCGCCGAGGCCAGGATGCCCAGCCCGCCCGCGTTGGCCGTGGCGGAAACCAGCCGGGCACCGGCCACCCAGCCCATGCCCGTTTGCACCACCGGATGCTCGACGCCGACCAGGTCGGTCAGCGGCGTGCGCAGCCTAATCATGAACGGATCTCTCTGTCGCGTAGCGCTTTGGGATCGATGACATCGCGGATCAGGCGCAGCTCGTCGTCGGTCGGCAGCCGGGTCTCCTCCGCCTCGTCGAGGCCGTCCACCTCGAACGAGGTGTTCTCCCGGACGTCGTCGGGTGACACACCGGGGTGCAGCGACACCGCCCGCATAGTCCTGCCGGGCCCGTTGAAGTCGAACACCCCGAGGTTGGACACCACCCGATACGGGTTGGCGAACCGGAACGCCGGGTTGTCCGGATCGATCTTGTCCCAGCCGATGCCGCACACCACGTCGACCGCCTCGCAGAACACCCGCTTGGAATGGTTGCCCACCCAGTAACTAGTCGAGTGGTTGATCGCGTTGCCGGGCGCGCCGCGCAGGCCGAACATCTGCCGGGTGGGATGCTGCAGCGGGCCGAACGCCGAGATGTTCTGGTTGCCAAAGCGATCCACCTGATTGGCACCCATCACCACGTGGCGGCGCCCCCAGGCCAGGGTCTCGAACACGCGGCCGAAGGGCATCCAGCCTTCGATCGCGCCGGTCTTGCCCAGCGCCGGGGTGTCCGCCAGCAGCTGCGCCTCGCCGTCGGTCAGCAGGATGTCCGGCGAGAACGTCAGCCGGGCCAGCCGCGCACCGACGGACGCCATGTTCGTCATCGGGCTGATCATGATATCGCCCGCGTCCCTGAACAACTCGGCGCAGGCGACCGCGCACACCTCGGCTCGGGTGCTCATTTCGCGGCCTCCTCTGCAAATGCGCGAACCGCTGCCTGGTAGTCGTCCTCGCCACCCGAGAGGTAGGTCTGGACGAAAGCTTGCCAGCCCTCGTCGGTGGAGGCCGCCTCGGCGTAGTGCCGCTGAAACTTCTCGTCGCGGCCGTAATCCGGTGCTGCGGTGGTGAAGTGGGCCCCGCCGGGCGCCTCCACGACCCCGTCGACCATCATGCGGTTCACCAGCAGCGCCTGGGGTGGGACCGCCTTGACCAGTTCCTCGGTCGACACGACGCGCTCCACCGACAGGTAGCGCCGCTCGGCCGCCATCAGGAAGAGGTCGTCGAAGTAGGGGTCGATGCCGCTGTATGCCGCATTGCCTTGGCTGTCACCGAGATTGAGGTGTACGAAGGCGGCGTCCAGGCGCAGGGCGGGCATCGCGAGCAGCGTCTCGTGCCCGCCGCCGGGCGCCGGGTAGGGGCTGGTGACCGTGCGCAGCTCGCCCTCCCAGAATTCGGGAACCGAACTGCCCAGCCCCGCGCGAATCGGCAGGAACGGCAGTCGCTGCGCCGCCGCCTGCAACCCGCAGCGCAGCATGCCCTCGTCCATCTCGCGCGCTTCGATGGCGCCGCTGGTGCGGGCCTTGGCGAACCACGGGTCGTAGAACGGCGCGGAGTCCAGCGACACGAAGCCGTAGTAGACGCGCTTGACCTTGCCCGCCGAGCACAGCAGACCGAGGTCGGGTCCGCCGTAGGTGACTATCGTCAGGTCTGTGACGTCAGTGCGCAGCATCGCCCGCACGAAGGCCATGGGCTTGCGCCGGGAGCCCCAGCCGCCGACGCCGATCGTCATGCCGCTGCGCAATTGTGCGACGGCGTCGTCGAGGGTGGTCCGCTTGTCGCTCACGACTTTTCACCCTTCGTCGTGCCGGCGAACGCGTCGCGGTGCTCGTCGGCCACCCCGGCGAGGTTGAGCTCGAACGTAAACCCTTGTTCCATGCGATAACTCGAGTTGACCCGCTGCACGTCGATGAGGTTGAGCGCCTCCTTGGCCGCGCGGATGACGCGGGTGTCCTTGGCGGCGATGTCGCGGGCGACCCGTAAAGCGGCCTCGTCCAGCTGATCCCGGGGCACCACCTCATGCACGGAACCGAAGTGATGCAGGGTGGCGGCGTCGACGGTGGCGGCGGTGAAGAACAGCCGCCGCATCAGGTGCTGCGGCACCAGCCGCGACAGGTGCGTCGCCGCGCCGAGTGCGCCGCGTTCGACCTCCGGCAGCCCGAACGTGGCGTCGTCGCAGGCCACGATGACGTCGGAGTTGCCCACCAGGCCGATGCCGCCGCCGACGCAGAATCCGTTCACGGCCGCGATCACCGGGACGGCGCATTCGTAGACCGCGCGAAAGGCGGCGAAGCAGCCGCGGTTGGCGTCGATCAGCGCGGTGAATCCCTCGGTGCGCTGCATCTCCTTGATGTCCACACCCGCGTTGAAGCCCCGGCCTTCGGCCCGCAGGATCACCGCGTGGGTCTGGGGATTGGCGCCGGCGGCCGTGACGGCGTCGGCCAGTTCGAACCAGCCGCGGGACGGGATGGCGTTGACAGGCGGGTAGTCGACGGTGACCGCGACGATGCCCGGTTCGGTGGTGGTGGTTGTGATGGGCAAGCTGCCACTTCCTCGTGGGGTAACTACCTAAGCAAGCACTTGCTTGGTACGCTAGCACAGTGACTCCCGCCGAAGCAGGCTCGCCCCTTTCGGAAGGCATCAACCTGGGGCTGGCCGGGCGGGTGGTTCTAGTTACGGGCGGTGTGCGCGGCGTCGGCGCCGGCATCAGCTCGGTCTTCGCCAAGCAGGGCGCCACCGTGATCACCTGCGCGCGCCGGCCCGTCGAGGGCTTGCCGTACGAGTTCCACCCGTGCGACGTGCGCGACGAAGAGGCCGTCAAGTCGTTGGTCGACTCCATCGTCGACCAGCACGGCCGGTTGGACGTCGTCGTCAACAACGCCGGGGGATCGCCCTACGTGCTGACCGCGGAGTCCAGCGCGAAGTTCAACCGCAAGATCATCGAGCTCAACCTCGTTGGTGCGCTGTTGGTTTCGCAGTGCGCCAACGACAAGATGCAGGACCAGCCCGGGGGTGGTTCGATCGTCAACATCTGCAGCCTGTCCGGCCGTCGGCCGTCGCCGGGCACCGGCGCGTACGGCGCGGCCAAGGCCGGCCTGGAAAGCCTTACGCAGACGCTGGCGGTGGAATGGGGCCCCAAGGTTCGGGTGAATGCCTGCGTGGTCGGGATGGTCGAGACCGAACAGGCCGACCTGTTCTACGGCAACGCCGAGTCGATCGCCGCGATCTCGAAGAACGTGCCACTGGGCCGGCTGGCCAAGCCGGAGGACGTCGGTTGGGCCGCAGCGTTTTTGGCCTCGGACGCGGCGTGCTACATCAGCGGCGCCTCGTTGGAGGTGCACGGCGGCGGGGAACCGCCGCACTACCTGGCCACCACTAACGCGAGCGCGATCAAGTAGAGGAGAAGAACGGGATGGGTATCAATGGGGCTAGTTGACGGCCGGGTCGTCATCGTCACCGGAGCGGGCGGCGGCATCGGTCGCGCGCATGCGCTCGCCTTCGCGGCCGAAGGCGCGCGCGTCGTCGTCAATGACATCGGCGTGGGCCTGGACGGCTCGCCCGCGGGCGGCGGCAGCGCCGCGCAGGGCGTGGTCGACGAGATCACCGCGGCCGGCGGCGAAGCCGTCGCCGACGGATCCAACATCGCCGACTGGAACCAGGCGGCCGGGCTGATCCAGACCGCCGTCGAAACCTTCGGTGGCCTAGACGTTTTGGTGAACAACGCCGGCATCGTCCGCGATCGGATGATGGCCAACACCAGCGAGGAGGAGTTCGACGCCGTCATCGCCGTGCACCTGAAGGGGCACTTCGCCACCATGCGGCACGCCGCGTCGTATTGGCGGGGGCTCTCCAAAGAGGGCAAAACCGTCGACGCGCGGATCATCAACACCAGTTCCGGTGCGGGCCTGCAGGGCAGCGTCGGGCAGGGTAACTACAGCGCGGCCAAGGCGGGCATCGCGGCGATGACGCTCGTCGGCGCCGCCGAGATGGGCAGGTACGGCGTGACGGTCAACGCGATCGCGCCGTCGGCCCGCACCCGCATGACCGAGACCGTCTTCGCCGAGATGATGGCCACGCAGGACCAGGATTTCGACGCCATGGCGCCGGAGAACATCTCCCCGCTGGTCGTCTGGCTGGGCAGCGCAGAATCCCGCGACGTCACCGGCAAGGTGTTCGAGGTGGAGGGCGGCAAGATCCGGGTAGCCGAGGGCTGGGCGCACGGCCCGCAGATCGACAAGGGCGCCCGGTGGGATCCGGCCGAGCTGGGACCCGTCGTCGCCGACCTGCTGGCCAAGGCGCGGCCGCCGGTCCCGGTCTACGGGGCCTAGCGCTCCCGCGGCGCTGGGCGCACCGAATGCGACTCTGCCGCAGAATATCTCGCGGATCCTGGCGCGTTTCTTCTTGAACGCGATACCCTGCGTTCCGGGCGGCGCGTCCGGGTGTGACGGGATGCCGTCTGGCCGCGGAACCAATGGAGGTTTCAGATGTCCTATCTCGTCGCGATGCCGGAGAACCTGAATGCGGCGGCAACAGATTTAGCCAGTATCGCTGGAACGCTCAACGTCGCGAATGAGTCCGCGGCTGTTCGGACCACGGGGATCATGGCCGCGGCCAAGGATGAGGTGTCGGCGGCGATCGCGGCGTTGTTTTCCGAGCACGCCCAGGCCTTTCAGGCGGTAAGCGCTCAGGCGGAGGCGTTTCACCAGCGGTTTATTCAGGCGCTGACGGCGGGTGCGGGGGCCTACGCGGACGCGGAGGCGGCCTGCGCTTCGAATTTGGGGCAGCTGCGTGCCGCCATCGGTGCGGGAACCGGAGTCAACGGCCTGCTCGCCGGACCCGGCGCCACCAGCGCCGCGAACGTGGCATTGATCATCGGCGGCAGCGGGGAGCCGATACCTACCCCGGACTTCATCACGAAGAATTTCAACCTCTACATCGCGCCCTTTTTCCAGAATTTCACGCCACAAGCCCTATTCACACCCGAAGGGAATTACGGGCTGTACACCGGGGTCAAGAGCTTGACGCTGGACATGTCGGAAGCCCAAGGTGTCCAGATTCTCGATAACACGATTTTGCAGCAGGTCGCCGCGGGCAACACCCTCGTTGTCAAAGGCGAGTCGCAGAGTTCGACAATCTCGTCCATGGTGATGCCGCTGCTCGCGTCCCAAGGCGTGCCGACGTCGGCCGTCTCCTTTGTGCTGACCGGCGATCCCAACGCGCCCAACGGCGGACTATTCGAACGGTTGAACGGCTTGAGCATCCCGGCTCTCGGCATCACCTTCAACGGCCCCACCCCGGACAATCTGTACCCGACCACCATTTGGACGCAGGAATACGACGGTTTCGCCGACGTCCCGCAGTACCCAATTAATTTGCTGTCGGATCTCAACTCGCTCGCGGGGATTTACTACGTGCATCCCACCTACACCGATCTGACCCCCACCCAGCTCGGAACGGCAATCCAATTGCCGACCGTGGGCCCGACCATGACGACCTACGAGATGATCCCCACCCAGAATCTGCCGCTGCTGGAACCGCTGCGCGCGATCCCGGTCGTAGGCAATCCACTGGCCGACCTGATCCAACCGGATTTGAAGGTGCTGGTGAACCTGGGCTACGGCGACCCCAATTACGGCTGGTCACAGGGTCCAGCCAACGTGCCCACCGAGTTCGGTCTTTTCCCACCCCTGAGCGACGTAGAAAAAGTGCCCGGCCTGCTCGCCTCGGGTACCCCGCAGGGCATCGCCGACTTCATGCACGACATCTCCGCCGAATTCTCCTCAACCGGGTCGCTCGCGTCGTCGGTGGGTTCGCTGACCATGCCCTCTTCGGGGCCATCAGCCATCACGTTGCCCAGCCTGACCGACCTCGTCTCCGCCCTGTCACCCGTCAACGTCGCCGGCAATATCTACCACGCGGTGAATACGCTGTCGGGCGCGGCCTCGGATGCCTATTCGATTCTGCTGCCCACGGCCGATGTCGCCAATGCTCTCGTGACGAGCCTGCCCGCGTACGACCTGACCCTCTTCGCCGACGGACTTCAAACGGGTAACCTCGTCGCCGCCATCGGCCAACCCATCGCAACCGACACCTACCTCATTCCGCTGGCCGGCGCCTTCGAAGCGTTCGCGGTCATCGGTCAGGCCGAAACCGTCATCGGCGACCTGTCAAACCTGATCCCGTAGGATCCGCCTGCGCCGAACGTGCACTGGCGGAGCTGTCTTCGGCGATTTTCCGCGATGAGCGCACGTTCGGCGCGACGCTACGGCTCGCAGATGACGATTGGGATGGTCCGGTCGGTCCAGGACTGGTAGTCGTCGTAGGACGGGTACATGTCCACCAATTGCGGCCAGTAGTGGGCGCGCTCCTCGTCGGTGGCGTCCCGCGCGGTCAGGTCGAGGACCTCTTTCTTGATCTGCACCTTCACCTTGGGGTTGGCCTTCAGGTTCAGGTACCACATCGGGTTCTTCGCGGCACCACCCTTGGACGCCGCGACGATCACCCGGTCGCCGTCGCGCAGGAAGTACAGCGGGCTGATGCGGGGCTCGCCGGTCTTGCGGCCAATGGTCGTCAGCAGGGCGACGGGAATGTTCTGGAACTTGCCGCCGAAGCCTTCGCCGCCGTTGCGGCGGTAGAAGAACGTGTTGAGGCGTGACATCCACTTGATGAAGAAGTCGGCGTAGGGCGTGTCGTGAAACCGTGGCGGTGATTTCGGCATGACAGTGATCCTAGAGCCACTTCAGCGCTGAATGAACGGACGCAACTTGGCCCTGATGTGGTGGATCAGCCCGTCGGATTCCGGTATCACGAAGGTCTCGTCGACCCGCGACCCGACCCGCCGGCCGCCGAAAGAGACCTTGGTCAGCACGTCGTACACCGCGCGCACTTCGTCACCGGACACGGTGTACTCCGGCGGGGTCGTCGCCGCGATGATGCGGTACTGCGGTCCGCGATTTAGGCTGCGCCGCAGGTGATTTCCGGAAAATCCCGATTTGAGGCCCACCTCGACGCGGGTGCAGCCATCCGCGAACGGGACGGCGTCGGCGTCGTGGGTGACCAGGGCGTCGATGTACGCCTGGGCCGCGGCGATGCGGTCGGCCTCGGAGACGCCCACTAGATCCGTTCGATGATGGTTCCGGTGGACAGGGCGCCGCCCGCGCACATGGTGATCAGCGCGGTCGTCTGGTCGGTGCGCTCGAGCTCGTGCAGCGCGGTGGTGATCAGCCGGCTGCCGGTGCTGCCCACCGGGTGGCCGAGCGCGATCGCGCCGCCGTTGACGTTGACCTTGGCCATGTCGGGCTCGTGGACGCGCGCCCAGGACAGCACCACCGACGCGAAGGCCTCGTTGATCTCGGTGATGTCGATGTCGCCCATCTTCATCCCGGCCTTCTCCAGCACCTTCGCCGTCGACTGCACCGGGCCGTCGAGGTGGTAGTAGGGCTCGGCGCCGACGAGCGCCTGGCTGACGATCCGGGCCCGCGGTCGCAGACCGAGCGCCTTGGCCTTGTCCTCGTCCATCCACAACACCGCCGCGGCGCCGTCGGAGATCTGCGACGACGTGCCCGCCGTGTGGATGCCGCCCTCGATGACCGGCTTGAGCTGGCTCAGGCCCTCCAGGGTGGTGTCGCGCAGGCCCTGGTCGCGGCCCACCATGTGGCGCTCGCTGGTGGGCTGCTTCTGCTCATCGAGCACCGGCGCCTCGATCGGCGAGATTTCCCGGTCGAACCGGCCCTCGGCCCACGCCTGCTTGGCGCGTAGCTGCGACTGGAGGCCCCAGGCGTCGATGTCTTCGCGGGTGATGCCGCGGCGCTTGGCGATCCGCTCGGCGGCGGTGAACTGGTCGGGCAGGTCGATGTCCCACGAGGCCGGCCGCAGGATGCTGCGGTCGGGCCCGGCGTTGGCGCCGAGCCCGACGCGGCTCATGGCCTCGATCCCACAGGCGATGCCGATGTCGATGGCGCCCGCCGCGATCAGGCCGGCGACCAGGCCGTTAGCCTGCTGGCTGCTGCCGCACTGGCAGTCCACGGTCGTGGCGCCCACGTGCTCCGGCAGGCCGGCCACGAGCCAGCTCACCCGGGTGATGTTGTTGGACTGCTCGCCGAACTGCGTGACGCAGCCGCCGACGACCTGTTCCACATCACCGGCGTCGATGCCGGCCTTTTCCACCAGCGCCTTTTGCACCGCGCCCAGAAGCTCGGTGGCGTGCAGTCCTGAAAGCCATCCATTGCGCTTGCCGATCGGGCTGCGAGTGGCTTCAACGATTACCGGGTTACCCATGGGGCCAGGCTAGAACACGTTTCATTACTATGACAAGCGACGATGCGTCGGCGCCTTTTTTCTACGGTGGAGGCATGTTTTACTGGCAACAGAGCTCCACTAGGGAAGCTAGTGTCCTGGGATCGCCAGTCACTGGCCAGTCGCCAGACCAGCATAGGGACCAGCAGTTAAAGGAGAAGTAGCGTGCCCAGCCCCAACCTTCCGCCCGGGTTCGATTTCACCGACCCCGACATCTACGCGGAGCGGATTCCGGTCGAAGAGTTCGCCGAGGTCCGCGCGACGGCGCCGATCTGGTGGAACGAGCAAGCCCCGGGCCACGGCGGCGGCTTCCACGACGGCGGCTTCTGGGCGATCACCAAGCTCAACGATGTCAAGGAGATCTCGCGGCGCAGCGACGTGTTCTCCAGCTACGAGAACTGCGTGATCCCCCGGTTCAACGAGGACATCGCGCGCGAAGACATCGAGCTGCAGCGGTTCGTCATGCTCAACATGGACGCGCCGCACCACACCCGGCTGCGCAAGATCATCTCCCGCGGTTTCACCCCGCGGGCCGTCGGGCGCCTGGAGGACGAGCTGCGGGAGCGCGCCCAGAAGATCGCCCGGGACGCGGCGGCCGCCGGCTCCGGCGACTTCGTCGAGCAGGTGTCCTGCGAGCTCCCGCTGCAGGCCATCGCGGGCTTACTCGGGGTGCCGCAAGAGGACCGCGAAAAGCTGTTCCGCTGGTCAAACGAGATGACCGGAAACGACGATCCCGAATATGCCGACATCGATCCGAAGACGTCGTCGTTCGAGGTGCTCAACTACGCGATGCAGATGGCGGCCATCAAGGCCGAAAAGCCCGGCGAGGACATCGTCACCACGCTGATCAACGCCGACATCGACGGGGAAAAGCTCTCCGACGACGAGTTCGGTTTCTTCGTGATGATGCTCGCGGTGGCCGGCAACGAGACCACCCGCAACTCCATCACGCAGGGGATGATGGCGTTCGCCGACTTCCCCGACCAGTGGGAGCTGTACAAAAAGGAGCGCCCGGAGACCGCCGCCGACGAGATCGTCCGCTGGGCCACCCCGGTCACCTGTTTCCAGCGGACCGCTCTGGAGGACTACGAACTCTCCGGCGTGCAGATCAAGAAGGGCCAGCGGGTCGTGCTGTTCTATCGATCGGCCAACTTCGACGAGGAAATCTTCGACGACCCGTACACCTTCAACGTCCTTCGGGATCCCAACCCGCACGTCGGTTTCGGCGGCACCGGCGCGCACTACTGCATCGGCGCGAACCTCGCCAAGCTGACGATCAACCTGATCTTCAACGCCGTGGCCGACCATATGCCGGACCTCAAGCCGATCTCGGAGCCGGAGCGGCTGCGCTCGGGCTGGCTCAACGGCATCAAGCGCTGGCAGGTGGACTACACCGGTAAATGCCCGGTGGCGCACTGACAATGGACTTCGATCTCACCGCCGAGCAGCAAGCCGTCGCCGACGTTGTGACGTCGGTGCTGGACCGGGATCTTTCGTGGGAGGCGCTGGTCAGCGGGGGCGTGACGGCGCTCCCGGTGCCCGAACGCCTCGGGGGCGACGGCGTGGGTCTGCCCGAGGTCGCCACGGTGCTGACCGAAGTGGGCCGCCACGGCGCCATCACGCCGGCGCTGGCCACGCTGGGCTTCGGCGTGCTGCCGCTGCTCGAGCTGGCATCCGAAGAGCAGCAGGACCGCTATCTGGCCGGGGTCGCAAAGGGCTCGGTATTGACCGCGGCGCTCAACGAGCCCTGCGCGGCGCTGCCCGACCGGCCCGGCGTCACGTTCGCGGGCGGGCGGTTGTCCGGCACCAAGATCGGCGTGGCCTATGCCGAGCAAGCGGATTGGATGATCGTGACCGCCGACAGCGCGGTGGTGGTGGTGTCGCCCAAGGCCGATGGAGTGCGGCTGGTGGGCACGCCGACGTCGAACGGTTCGGACGAATACACGGTCACGTTTGACGGTGTGGCGGTTGACGACTCGGACGTGTTGGGGGGTGCCGATATTAACGGGCCGCGCCGGGTCAACCAGCTGGCGCTGGCCGCGGTGGGCGCGTTCGCCGACGGGTTGGTGGCAGGGGCACTGCGCCTGACCGCCGACTACGTCGCCAACCGCAAGCAGTTCGGCAAGCCGCTGTCGACGTTCCAGACCGTGGCGGCGCAGCTCGCGGAGGTCTACATCGCCTCGCGCACCATCGATTTGGCGTCGAAGTCGGTGGTGTGGCGGCTGTCCGAAGGGCGTGACGCCGATAGCGACCTGGACGTCCTGGGTTACTGGATAACGTCGCAGGCGCCGCCGGTGATGCAGACCTGCCATCACCTGCACGGCGGCATGGGCATGGACATCACGTACCCCATGCACCGGTACTACTCCACGATCAAAGACCTGACCCGCCTGCTGGGCGGGCCGTCTCTTCGCCTTGACCTGGTGGGAGCGCAATGTTCATAGACCTGACCCCCGAGCAGCGACAGCTGCAAGCCGAACTGCGGGAATACTTTTCGAACCTGATCTCGTCCGACGAGATGAAGGCGATGGAGCAGGACCGGCACAACGAGGCCTATCGCGCGGTGATCCGGCGAATGGGCAAGGACCGAAAGCTGGGGGTGGGGTGGCCAAAGGAGTTCGGCGGCTTGGGCTTCGGCCCGATAGAGCAGTCGATCTTCGTCAACGAGGCGCACCGGGCCGACGTGCCGTTGCCGGCGGTGACGTTGCAGACCGTGGGTCCGGTTCTGCAGCAGTTCGGCAGCGAGGCGCAGAAGAAGAAGTTCCTGCCGGCGATCCTGGCCGGTGAGGTCCATTTCGCGATCGGCTACACCGAGCCCGAGGCCGGCACAGATCTGGCGTCCCTGCGGACCACCGCCGTGCGCCAGGGCGACGAGTACATCGTCAACGGCCAGAAGATCTTCACCACCGGAGCCCACGACGCCGACTACATCTGGCTGGCCTGCCGCACCGACCCGGAAGCCGTGAAGCACAAGGGCATTTCGATCCTGATCGTCGACACGAAGGATCCCGGATACTCCTGGACGCCGATCATCCTGTCCGACGGCGCCCACCACACCAACGCCACGTACTACAACGACGTCCGGGTGCCCGCCGACATGCTGGTCGGCGAGGAGAACGGCGGATGGCGGCTGATCACCACGCAGCTCAACAACGAGCGGGTCATGCTGGGCCCCGCGGGCCGCACCGCCGGCATCTACGACCGGCTGCACGCCTGGGCGTCCAAACCGGGCGGTAACGGTGTCACGCCGATCGACCACGAGGACGTCAAGCGGGCGCTCGGGGAGATCTACGCGATGTGGCGGATCAACGAGCTGCTGAACTGGCAGGTCGCTGCCGCGGGTGAGGACATCAATGTGGCCGACGCGGCGTCGACGAAAGTCTTTGGCACCGAGCGCATCCAGTACATCGGCCGACTCGCCGAGGAGGTCGTCGGCAAGTACGGGAACCCGGCGGAACCGGACACCGCCGAGCTGCTGCGTTGGCTGGACTCGCAAACCAAGCGCAACCTGGTAATCACCTTCGGTGGAGGCGTTAACGAAGTGATGCGTGAAATGATCGCGGCCGCCGGCCTCAAGGTGCCGCGGGTGCCCAGATGACGGACGCGGACACCATCAAGAAGGCCGTCGCAGAAATCACGTCCACCGTCGTAGCCGCGCCCCGCACGGGCCGGGATCCGGTGAACCAACCCATCATCAACAACTGGGTCGAGGCCATCGGCGACCGCAACCCGATCTACATCGACGAGGCCGCGGCGCGCGCCGCCGGCCATCCCGGACTAGTGGCGCCGCCGGCGATGATCCAGGTGTGGACGATGTTCGGCCTGGGCGGTGAACGTCCGACCGACGATCCCATGGGCCCCATGATGGAATTGTTCGACGACGCAGGCTATGTCGGCGTGGTCGCCACCAACTGCGAGCAGACCTACCACCGGTATCTGCGGCCGGGCGAGCACGTGACCGTCCACTCCGAAATGCGCGACGTAGTCGGCCCCAAGCAGACCGCGCTTGGTGAGGGCTGGTTCATCAACCAGCACATCACCTGGCGCGTCGGCGACGAGGACGTCGCCGAGATGGCCTGGCGGATACTCAAATTCAAGCCTCGCGAGGCTGCCGCGACCGCGTCTGCGGTGCCGGAGGATCTGGACGCCGACGCCATGATGCGCCCCGCGGTGTCGCGCGACACCGCGTTCTTTTGGGAAGGCGTGGCGGCTCACGAGTTGCGTATTCAGCGGCGGCCCGACGGAAGCCTGCAGCACCCGCCGGTGCCGGCTGTGTGGCAGGACAAAGAGCAGCCGATCGACTACGTGGTGGCCGGTGGTACGGGCACGGTGTACAGCTTCGTGGTGCACCACGCGCCGAAGGTGCCCGGGCGCACGCTGCCGTTCGTCATCGCACTGGTGGAACTCGAAGAGGGTGTCCGCATGCTGGGCGAGCTGCGGGGGGTGGACGCCGCCGCGGTGAAGATCGGAATGCCAGTCCGGGCAACCTATATCGACTTTCCCGCCGGCGAGTCCGGCCCCGAATGGACCCTGTACGCATGGGAGCCCCAAGCATGAGCGCACCCGCCATCGAAGTGGGTACGAAGCTGCCCGAGCTCAAGATCGAAGGCACCCCCACGTTCATCATCTCGACGGCCATCGCCACCCGAGACTTCCAGGACGTGCACCACGACCGGGATCTGGCGCAGGCCAAGGGATCCAAGGACATCTTCGTCAACATCCTCACCGACACCGGGCTGGTGCAGCGCTTCCTGACCGACTGGGCGGGGCCGACGGCGTTGATCAAATCGATCGGGCTGCGGCTGGGCGTGCCGTGGTACGCCTATGACACGACCACCTTCTCCGGTGAGGTGACGGCGGTGGAGGACGGGCTGATCACGGTGAAAGTGGTGGGCCGCAACAGCCTTGGCGACCATGTCATCGCTACCGCGACGCTGACGATTGGGGACGCCTAATGCTGTCGGGTAAGGCCGCCATCGTCGGCATTGGCGCTACCGACTTCTCGAAGAATTCCGGCCGAAGCGAGCTGCGGCTTGCGGCCGAGGCGGTCCTTGATGCGCTGGACGACGCCGGTTTGAACCCGTCCGACGTCGACGGGCTCACGACGTTCACGATGGACAGCAACAACGAGACCGCCGTCGCGCGGGCGACCGGCATCGGTGACCTGAGGTTCTTCGCCCAGACGGGCTACGGCGGCGGTGCCGCGTGCGGGACCGTCGCGCATGCCGCGGCGGCTGTCGCGACCGGACTGGCGGACGTCGTGGTGGCCTACCGGGCGTTCAACGAACGTTCCGGCCAGCGCTTCGGGCAGGTGCAGACCCGGCTGGTGGGAAATGCCGGCGTACAGGCCGATTCGACCGCGGCGGACAATTCGTTCTCTTACCCACATGGGCTGTCGACGCCGGCCGCGCAGGTCGCGATGATCGCGCAGCGGTACATGCACTGGTCGGGCGCGACGAGCCGCGACTTCGGTGCGGTGTCGGTGGCAGACCGCAAGCACGCCGCCAAGAACCCCAAGGCATACTTCTACGAGAAGCCGATAACCATTGAGGACCACCAGAATTCGCGGTGGATCGCCGAGCCGCTGCGGCTGCTTGACTGCTGTCAGGAGACTGACGGCGCGGTCGCCCTGGTCGTGACGTCGGTGGAGCGCGCGCGTGACCTCAAGCAGCGGCCGGCCGTTATCGAGGCGGCGGCCCAGGGCGCGAGTCCCGACCAGTACACGATGGTCAGCTACTACCGCTCCGAACTCGGTCTGCCCGAGATGGGCGTGGTGGGCCGTCAGCTTTGGCAGCAATCCGGTCTCAAGCCGACCGACATCCAGACCGCAATCCTGTACGACCACTTCACTCCGTTCACGCTGATTCAGTTGGAGGAGTTGGGATTCTGCGGTCGCGGCGAGGCGAAGGACTTCATCGCCGACGGCGCCATCGAGGTGGGCGGCCGGCTGCCGATCAACACCCACGGCGGTCAACTCGGGGAGGCCTACATCCACGGCATGAACGGCATCGCGGAGGGTGTGCGGCAATTGCGTGGGACATCGGTCAATCCGGTGCCCGACGTCGAGCACGTCCTCGTCACGGCGGGTACGGGCGTACCCACGTCGGGCCTGATCCTCGGCTAGCTCATGGTCGGCCGGGCGCCCGCCTAGCCGGGCGTTCGGCGCTCAAGGCTCGGCTGGCCGGGCACTCGGCGGCTGAAGTGACGCCGGTGGTTACGCATGCGACCCTGCGGCGATGGGTGAGCCATTTCTAGGAAGCGAAGCCATCGCGTGTGGACTGGTGACCAAGAGTCAATTGGACACGCGCTACCACCGCGTTTTTCGAGGGGTATACATCGATCGCGATGCCGAGCTCACCGCCGCGGTGCGCGCGAAGGCCGGGTGGTTGTGGACGGGCCGTCGCGGCGTCGTCGCGGGGTTCTCCGCTGCCGCGCTGCACGGAAGCAACTGGGTCGATGACAGCAGAGTCGTGGAACTAATCCACGACAACCACCATCGCTCGGCGGGCATACAGCTGCACCGAGACGCCGTCGCGGCGGATGAAATCGAAATCATCGGCGGTCTGGGGGTTACGTCGCCGCCGAGGACGGCGCTGGACCTCGGCTGTTGGTACCCGACCATGACCGCAGTGGCAGGGATCGACGCTCTCGCGGCGGCAACGGAAATCAAAGCGGCTGACGTGGAGCTGCTGGCACGGCGATACGTCGGACGCAGAGGCATTGCGCGAGCACGCCGAGCCGCGGACCTGTTTGATCCCGGGGCGCAGTCGCCCAAAGAATCATGGCTTCGCCTCGTGCTGATCGAGGCCGGCCTGCCGAGGCCCCAGACACAAATCCCGGTGCTCGATGAGTTCGGCAGGGTCTTCGCATATTTGGATATGGGATGGGGCGAGGTCAAAGTCGCCGTGGAGTACGACGGCGAGCAACACCGCAACGATCGCCGCCAATACACCTGGGACATCCGGCGATTGGAAAGGCTCGAGCGAGTCGGGTGGATCGTCATCCGGGTAGTGTCCGGCGACCGGCCGGCCGACATCATTGGCCGCGTCCGGGCCGCATGGGCTCGCCGAACATGCGGCTAGCCGCACAGTCGGCTGTAAGCCACTACGTGCGTGCGACAACCGGGAAGACGGTCTCCATTCCGCGCCGGCCCTTGATCTCCACCTGCTCGGAGACGCCCCAAACGTATTGCGCCGCGGCGGCGGCGTGAACGCTGGTGCTGACCATCACGGCCGGGCGCCCGGCCCGCCCGGCGATGCCGGCCAGCCGGAACGCCACGTTGGTCGCGTCGCCAATCACGGCCGTGACCGTTCTCGTCATTGCGGCGATCGCGGCCCGGCCCTGCACCACCCCCCAGCCCATGCGGATCGGCGAGCCGTCCGGGCTACGCAGCGGGAGTGTCGGCCCGAGCTCCTCGACCCTCCGGTTCGCGGCGAGCGCGAAGTCGATCGCGAGCTCATTGGCCTTTGGAATCGTCCGCAGCTCCCAGACGGCATACAGCGCATCGCCCGCGTAATGGTTGAGTGTGCCGCGGTGGGCACGCAGCACCTGGTTTAGGTCGTGCCACAGATAGTTCAGGCTCTGGGCGATCACCCGGTTGTCGGTGACCTCAGAGATCGTCGAGTAGTTGGTGATATCGCCGACCACCATGACCATGGTCTCCTCGGCGATCCGGGTCAGGGTCGGGCTGGTGTTGGTCAACCCCGCGGTTTTGAACCGGTCCGACCGGAAGATCAGCACCACGTCGCCTATCGAGATCTGGTCGTCGGGCTTGATGGGGACCTGCACGGCGCGCTCCAGCGGCATGCCGTTGAGCAACGTTCCGTTGGTGCTGGTGTCGATGAGGTAAGCCCGGTCGGTTACGACGTCCAAACGGATCTCGAGGTGGTTACGGGAGATGTTCGGGTCCGGGATAACCAGTCGGCGCGCTTCGTCGATGCCCGCGCACTGACGGCCGACGAATAGTTGATCGAAGATCGGCACGATTTTCTCGCCGCCGTTCAAGTGCATGACCAGATTGGCCTGCGGCTTGTCCAACCAATCGGAGCGCATGGCCTAGCGACCTCGCCGCACTCGAACGGCCGGGTGTGCGAGCGAGACCCGTCGTTGTCTGCCCCGCCCGCCCTGACCACCCTGTGCACACACTAAGCGTCTGCCATCTGAAGATGCTGAGCTGTTAGCTGCAGGGGTAATCGTATCCGACGCTCAGCGAACGAGAGCCGGTTGCGCTTCGAGAGCCGCCCGGGCCGCTTTCCGCCCGGCATCGAGGGCGGCGTCGATGTTTTTGAAGTCCAATGGACCGATCGCCGAGACGTCCGGCTCGATGATCGCCGTGACTCGGGGGAGCTCGCGCAGGTTCCACTTGGGGGCCGCAAGTTCGACGCTGCGAAGCAACGTGTCTTGCAGTGGTGGCAGGGCCACGTCCGTGCCCGTCACGAGCCGCCGGACGAACGCGGGAGGCTGAAGCTTCGCCGGCAGCGGGCCAAAGCCCTTCGACGGCACCCACGTTGTGCGCAGATCGACGCATATCACTTCGCCGTCCGGGTCGGCGCACATAACGTCGGCCGGCAGGATGTTCATCAGTCCGCCGTCGACGAGGAGCCGCTCGTGATGTTGCACCGGCGGCAGGAGGCCGGGTATCGAGATCGATGCGCGCACGGCGACCCACAGCAGCCCGCGCCGATGGATGATCTGGTCGCCCGTGATTATGTCGGTGGAGACGGAGAAGAACTCTCTCGGCAGCTGCTCGATCAGGGTGCCGCCACCGAAGAATCCCTCTATCAGACGGTCGACACGGCGACCTCGCGTGAGGGCTATCGCGGGGATCGTGTAGTCGCTGACCGGCCTGGTCTCCGCAACGTATTTCCGTGCCGCCGCGGTGCAATCCCGCGCGTTCAGCCCGAGCGCGAAGGTGGCGGCAGCGAGGGCACCAGAACTGGTTCCGCCGAACCGGTCGATGACGACGCCCGCCCGGGTGAGCTCTTCGTAGACGCCGTAATGCGCGAGGCCCCGAGCGCCCCCACCGCCGAGCACGAGCCCGAGGGAGCGCCCGGCGATTCTGCGGGCCAGCGCCCCGATGCCGTCGTCGTCGGCGGGGTGATGCGAGACCGGCTCCAGCAGATCCCACCACGTTGGGTCCGCCACGACGCCGCACGTGACCAGGTGGACCGGCCCCTGCGTGATGGGTGCTTCGAGCGATTCCGGCGGGCGGGCCTGATCGGCAAGGACCACGACCCGGTCACTTTGCGCGGTGACATACCGTCGCCAGCTGTCGCCCGAGCCCCGGTCGGCCACCAGCAGGACCCAATCGTTGCTTCGCTCGGCGCGGTCGAGGCCCTCGCTGAACGCGTCGACGAGCTCGCCGTAATGATTGGCTGCGGCCGTTGTTTCGACGGGCGGAGCGACGACGGCGGCTTGTCCGTGCGATCTCAAGCGAGCCGCGATCGCGTCGACGATCGGCATCGCGACCGCATCCCCGGTCGACACCACGCCGACGACCCGGCGACCGCGAGAGACGGTGGCGGCTCGTGACTCGCGCAGCATCACCGCCATCGCCCGGAACATCGCCGACTGCAGTTGCGGCGCCTTAGCGAGCACCTCGCTGAATGTGTCAGCGGCGATCCTCCAGACGACGCCGTCCCGAAGGGCTCGTACTCCGGCCGAGCGAGCGGCGCCGGTGATCACGCCCAGGTCTCCGATCGAGTCGCCGGACGCCATCTCACGAAGCACCTGTCCGTCGAGGCCGATGGCCGCGAATCGCCCCGAGGCGATTACGTAGATGGCGTCCGAGGGGTCGCCCAAGTGAAAGAGCCACTCGTTGGCGGCGACGTGCTGGCGACCTACGGTCTTCGTGAGCAGGTCGAGTTGTTCACCGTCGATCTCGGCGAATATCGGAATGCTCCGCAGTGCGGTTCGCTCGTCGGCCGCACGCGGTTCGGGCGACTGCCCCTCAGCGACCATGCAAGGACGAAAGCATATTGCGCCGGTTAGCGGTAGTCCGCACGACGTGAGGGCGCTACGCGGGGACCAGCTCGACGCCGCTCAGCACGACGGCGTTGTCGCGCGACGGCGCGACGACGGTGGCCGCGTAACGGCCGTTCTCCTTCCAGATGCCCACCTTGAGGGTTTCCCCGGGGTAGGCCACGCCGGCGAACCGCGCGCCGTAGGCCGCCACCGCCCCGGCGTCGCCGTCGAGCAGCGCATCGGTGATCGCCTTGCAGGTCATGCCGTAGGTGCATAGGCCGTGCAGGATCGGCCTGGGAAACCCTGCGGCAGCTGCGAATTCGGGATCGGAGTGCAGCGGGTTGCGGTCGCCGCACAGCCGGTACAGCAACGCCTGCTGCGGCAGGATCGGCACGTCGACCTCCAGGTCGGGGGCCCGGTCCGGCGCGGCGTCGGACGATGACGGCCCGCGCTCGCCGCCGAAGCCGCCCTCGCCGCGGGCGAAGATCGAGCGCCGCTGCGTCCACAGCAGCGTGCCGTCCGGGGCGCTGACCGTCGTCTCGCTCCAGATCACCGCGGCCTTGCCCTTGTCCCAGATATCGGTGAACCGGGTGACGGCCTTGGCCGAGCCCGACGGCGGCAGCGGCCCGGGCACCTCGACCCGCTCGCTGGCGTGCAACACCTTGGCCAGCTCGATGTCGATGCCGGGGAACTGCACCGTCGGCGGCTTGGTCATATGAAAGGTGGCGGCGACGTTGCCGAACGTCGGCAGCACCTGCGGGGTGTCGTCCACCAGATAGCGCAGCTCGCGCGGATCCATCGGGTCCGAGCCGGCGCCCAAGCCCAGGTGATAGAGCTGGATATCGCTGCTGGCCCAAGAGAATTCGATGGGATCCAGCTCGGCGTTCAGCGCGACGTCGACATCGATCGGCATTTCAGTTAGTCCCCGCGATGTGCAGCGCGGCGAGGTAGCCAAAGGTCATCGCCGGCCCGATGGTGCCGCCCGGGCCGGGATAGGTGTGGCCCATCACCGGCGCGCTCACATTGCCTGCGGCGTAAAGGCCTTCGATCACGCTGCCGTCGTCGCGCAGCGCCCGGCCGTGCACGTCGGTGCGGATGCCGCCCTTGGTGCCCAGGTCCCCGGGCACCATCTTGGCGGCGTAGAAAGGCGCGTGGCTGATCTCACCGAGGTTGGCGTTCGGCTTGTTGGTGGGATCACCGTAGTAGCGGTCGTAGGCGCTCTCCCCGCGGTGGTAGTCCTCGTCGACGCCGGAGCGCGCGAAACCGTTGAACCGCTCGACGGTGGCGGTGAAGTCGGACACCGGCAGACCGGCCTTCTCGGCCAGCTGCTCGAGGGTGTCGGCCTGGATGATCACTCCCGAATCCAGCCACTTGCGCGGGATGCGTTGGCCCGGTTGCAGTCCCGCGAAGATGTAGCGGTCGCGGTACTGCTGGTCGAACACCAGCCACGCCGGGATGTTCTCGCCGGGTCCGGGACCCTGGCCGAATTCGCCGCCGTACATGTGATGGCATGCCTCGACGTACGGCATCGATTCGTTCATGAATCGCTTGCCGGACATGTTGACGATGATCGACCCGGGCGAGTTGCGCTCGGACAACGCGAACCACGGCGCGCCCACCAGCGGCACCGTCGGGCCCCACCAGGCGTCCTCCATCAGATCCAATGCGGCGCCCAGCTTTTCGCCCGCGAGAATGCCGTCGCCGGTGTTGGCCTTGGCCCCGACGGTCCATTCGGTGGTGATGGGGGCGCGTTGGTATTTCACCCGCATCTGTTCGTTGTGCTCAAACCCGCCGCTGGCCAAGATCACGCCGCGCCGGGCCCGAATCAGTTGGGGATCAACGGAATCCGATGTTGTGGTATCGCGAACGTACACCCCGCGCACCACCCCGTCCTCGACGTAGAGATCGGTGAGCGCAGTATTGAGCAGCACCGGAACACCGGCGCGCTGCAACCCGATGCGCAGCGGCCCGATCAGCGCCCGGCCCATGCCGACCAGGTTCTTGCCGGTCGCCTTGGCCCACATCGTGCGCGCGCCCACCTTCAAGCTGCGCGCCACGCCCCGCGGATGCCGCTTGAGCTGGTTGAGCCGCACGTAGTCCTGTTGCATCACAACGACGTTGAGCGGCACCTTGCCGTACGCGGGCTCCAGCCCCGCCTCGTCGGCGCCGAGCTTGCGGGCGTTGAACGGCTTGGGTTCGATCGAGCGCCCGCCGGCACGGCCACCGGGCGCCTCGGGGTAGTAGTCGGAATAGCGGGGCACCCAGCACATCTTCAGTGGCGTGTGCTTCAGCACGAAGGACAGCATCTCCGGACCGCGTTCGAGGTAGGTGTCGATGCGCTCCGGCTCCACGATGTCGCCGATGATCCCGTGCAGGTAGGTCCGGGCCGCCTCGGGCGTGTCCTTCACCCCGTCGCGCTTGAGCACCTCGTTGTTCGGAATCCACACTCCGCCCCCGGACCGCGCGGTGGAGCCGCCGAAATGCGGGGCCTTCTCGATGACTACTGTCGAAAGGCCTCGGTGCGCGGCGGTAAGGGCGGCCACCATGCCGGCTCCGCCGCTCCCGACCACGACGACGTCGTACTCCTGCGATGTCATGTAGAACACGTTATAGAATTGCCCGGGTTGGGCGCTACCGGCCCGGTCACGAGAACGAGGGGACTTCGGTAAATGCTCAGTGTTGCGATCCGCGACGAGCTGGCTGCCGACCTGGCGCAAGCCGAGCGCAGCCGCGAGCCCATCGCCCCGTTGACCGCGGCATACCCGGACATCGACGTCGTCGACGCCTACGAGATTCAGCTGATCAACATCCGCCAGCGCGTGGCCGAGGGCGCCCGGGTGCTGGGCCACAAAGTCGGGCTGTCCAGCAAGGCCATGCAGCAGATGATGGGCGTGGACGAGCCGGACTACGGCCACCTGCTCGACGAGATGCAGGTCTTCGAGGACGTCCCGGTCAAGGCGGGCCGCTACCTGTACCCGCGGGTCGAGGTCGAGGTGGGTTTCATCCTGTCCGACGACCTGCCGGGCGCCGGCTGCACCGAGGACGACGTGCTGGCGGCCACCGAGGCCCTGGTCCCGTCGATCGAGCTGATCGACACCCGCATCACCGACTGGAAGATCGCGCTGTGCGACACCATCGCCGACAACGCCTCGTCGGCGGGTTTCGTGCTGGGGGAGGCGAGGGTGTCGCCGGCCGACATCGACGTCAAGGCGATCGACGCGGTGCTGACCCGCAACGGCGAGGTGATCGCCGAGGGCCGCAGCGACGCCGTGCTGGGCAACCCTGTCACCGCGGTCGCATGGTTGTCCCGCAAGGTGGAAAGCTTCGGGGTGCGGCTGCGAAAGGGTGACATCGTGTTACCGGGATCGTGCACGCGAGCGATAGATGCACGCGCGGGAGATGAATTCGTCGCCGACTTCACGGGATTGGGTTCCGTGCGGTTGTCCTTTGAATAGCGCCGGAATAGCTTTGAATTAGTCCAGAAAACGAGGAGCATCATGCCGTCCAAGGCGAGTGTTGCCATTGTCGGGTCGGGAAACATCAGCACCGACCTGCTCTACAAGCTTCTCCGGTCGGACTGGCTGGAACCCCGCTGGATGGTGGGCATCGACCCGGAAAGCGAAGGCTTGGCGAGGGCCCGCAAACTCGGCTTGGAGACGACCCACGAGGGGGTCGACTGGTTGCTGGCGCAGCCGGAGAAACCCGACCTGGTGTTCGAGGCGACCAGCGCCTACGTGCACCGTGACGCGGCGCCGAAATACGCGGCCGCCGGCATCCGGGCCATCGACCTGACCCCGGCCGCGGTGGGCCCGGCGGTGATCCCGCCGGCGAACCTGCGTGAGCATCTGGACGCGCCCAACGTCAACATGATCACCTGTGGCGGGCAGGCCACCATCCCGATCGTCTACGCCGTCAGTCGCGCGTTGGTCGAAAAAGGGGGGGTTCCCTACGCGGAAATCGTGGCGTCGGTGGCCTCGGTCTCCGCGGGACCGGGCACCCGCGCCAACATCGACGAGTTCACCAAGACCACCAGCAAGGGCGTCGAGACCATCGGCGGCGCCAAGCGCGGCAAGGCCATCATCATCCTGAACCCCGCCGACCCGCCGATGATCATGCGCGACACCATCTTCTGCGCTATCCCCGAGGATGCCGATCGCGACGCCATCGCCAAGTCAATTCACGACGTCGTCGCCGAGGTGCAGACTTACGTGCCCGGATACCGGCTGCTCAACGAGCCGCAGTTCGACGACCCGTCGCTCAACTCCGGCGGTCAGGCGCTGGTCACCACGTTCGTCGAGGTCGAGGGCGCCGGGGATTACCTGCCGCCGTACGCGGGCAACCTCGACATCATGACCGCGGCGGCGACCAAGGTCGGCGAGGAGATCGCAAAGGAATCCTTGACCGCATCGGCGGGAGGAGCGCAGGCATGACTACCGATATTTTCTTCAACCCGATCTGGGACGTGCGGATGACGGATACGTCGCTGCGGGACGGGTCCCACCACAAGCGCCACCAGTTCACCAAGGACGAGGTCGGCGCGATCGTGGCCGCCCTGGACGCCGCGGGCGTGCCCGTGATCGAGGTGACCCACGGGGACGGGCTGGGTGGCTCGAGCTTCAACTACGGGTTCTCCAAGACACCCGAGCAGGAGCTGATCAAGCTCGCGGCCGAGACCGCCAAAGAGGCCAAGATCGCGTTCCTGATGCTGCCCGGCGTGGGCACCAAAGAGGACATCAAGGAAGCGCAGGACAACGGCGGCTCGATCTGCCGCATTGCCACGCACTGCACCGAGGCCGACGTCTCGATCCAGCACTTCGGGCTGGCCCGGGAGCTGGGGCTGGAAACCGTCGGCTTTCTGATGATGGCCCACACCATCCCGCCGGAGAAGCTGGCGGCCCAGGCCCGCATCATGGCCGACGCCGGATGTCAGTGCGTCTACGTGGTCGACTCGGCCGGGGCGCTGGTCCTCGAAGGAGTGCGCGACCGGGTCGCGGCGCTGGTCGCCGAACTCGGCGACGACGCCCAGGTCGGCTTCCATGGCCACGAAAACCTGGGACTGGGGGTGGCCAACTCCGTGGAGGCCGTCCGGGCCGGCGCCAAGCAGATCGACGGCTCCTGCCGCCGGTTCGGGGCCGGTGCGGGCAACGCGCCGGTCGAGGCCCTGATCGGGGTGTTCGACAAAATCGGCGTGAAGACCGGCATCGACTTCTTCGACATCGCCGACGCCGCCGAGGACGTCGTGCGTCCAGCCATGCCGGCCGAATGCGTGCTCGACCGCAACGCCCTGATCATAGGGTACTCGGGTGTCTACTCGAGCTTCCTCAAGCACGCCGTGCGCCAGGCGGAGCGCTACGGGGTGCCCGCGCACGCGCTGTTGCACCGGGCCGGTCAGCGCAAGCTCATCGGCGGCCAGGAGGACCAGCTGATCGACATCGCCCTGGAGATCAAGCGCGAACAACAGAGTGGCGCGGTCGTCACGCATTAGGACGTCTCGACGCCGACTGTATTGATTCGACTTAGAATTCTTTGAAAACGGCGGAAGGCACCGATCCTCCGTCGGCCTTGGCCTAGCGTTGTTCTGTCGACTGCATGCGTGAGGGGTTTGGATGAGTTTTTTCACGTTGCCGCCGGAGATCAACTCGCTGCTGATGTACGCCGGTGCGGGTTCGGCTCCGATGCTGGAGGCGGCGGCGGCCTGGAACGGGCTGGCGTCTGAGTTGTCGTCTGCCGCGCAGTCGTTTGCATCGGTGACGTCGACGTTGGCCGGCCAGGCGTGGCAGGGTGCGGCCGCGCAGGCGATGGCGGCGGCGGCGGCGCCATACGCCGGGTGGTTGAATGCGGCGGCCGCGCAGGCGGCCGGGGCCGCGGCCCAGGCCCAGGCGGTCGTCAGCGCGTTCGAGTCCGCGCTTGCCGCGACGGTGCATCCCTTGCAGGTGGAGGCCAACCGCAACGGCCTGGTCCAGTTGGTGATGAGCAACCTGTTCGGCCAGAACTGGCCGGCGATCGCGGAGACCGAGTTCAACTACATGGAGATGTGGGCCCAGGACGTGACGGCGATGGTGGGCTACCACGGCGGCGCCTCGGCGGCGGCCGGGCAATTGCTCTCGGGGCAGGCGAGTCTGCCCCCGATTCCGAGCCTGCCCGGGCTGGGCGGCATCGGCGCCGGCGGCTCGAGCCCGGCGGGCAGTACCGCCGCCGCCGGCACGGGCGGAGCAGCCGCGGCCAGCTCGGGTGGCGGGGGCGGCGGCGCGGGCGGTGTGGCCGCGGGTGGCGCCGCTGGCGGCGGCGGTGGAGGCGATACGGCCGGTAGCGCGGTCGCTGCCGGGGGTGCGGACAGCGGTTACGCGAGTGGTGTCGGCACCGCCGATCCCAACGCCGGCGCCGCAGCCACCGGCGGCAGCTACATCGGAACCGGAGATCCGGCCGCGGCGAACGCCGCTGCCGTCAGTGGCGGTGGTGGCGGCTCTGCCCCCGGCATGGGGATGCTCGGGGCCGGTGGTATGGGCGCGATGATGATGGCGTCCGCCGCGATGGGGGCGTCGGGTTCGTCGACCACGCCGTCGGCGCAGCAGGTTCCGCCGGCCAAGGTGGCGGAGGAAACCGCGCCCGCTGGGCCGCCAGTCGAGGAAGCGGTGGCCCCGGAAGTCGAGGAAGCGATTCCGGTGGCTGCAACACCTCTCGGGACGACACAGGCCGCGGCCGGGCCGGCCGCGGAGATCTCGGCGGTCGAACCCAAGGCCGCGGGAGCACGGGAGACATCGGAGGCGGGGGAGCGCGAGCGAGTGGCGTTGGCGCTCGACGATGTACCGGAAGCCGAAGCGCGGGCCAACTAACCTTCGGCCCGGATCGGTAGCCGTCGCCGCGGGTAGTGTTGATCGCGATGTCTCTGGCAAAGGAGTGATCCGATGACCGTGAAAACTCTCAGCCCCGTTCGGCGCGGACTGTGTGGCCTGGTTGCCGCCGGTCTGCTGAGCGCCCCTGTGCTCGTGTCGCCGCTGGCTGGCGCCGATCCCCAATGCGATCAGACCGTGGGTCAATCCATCGACTCGTACCTGACCCGGCATCCGGACGTGAAGCAGCAGCTGCAGGCCAGGTCCCAGGCCGAGGGTAGCGGCGGCAACGTCATCGACTACCTGAATCGGCACCCCGATGTGCGGCAGCATCTGATCGACCTGTCCCAACAGTGCGTGCCCTAGCGAGCGGGTGTCGTCTCGAAACGCCGTCGGCGACGCGCGGGAACGTTCGCCATTGACTAAAAAGTAGAACACGTTCTAGGTTTAGGCGTGTTCTCTGATCCCCTCACCAATGCGATCGCCGAGGCCGAGCAGCTGGTGGCTGCCGCGCCGTTCATCGAGACCGAAGCCGACCTGCTGGAAGGGCTGCAGTACTTGGCCGGCTGCATCGCGGGGTGTACGCATCTCGCCTTCGATTACGAGCGCGACCATCCGTTCCTGCAGTCGGGCACCGGGCCGTTCACGAAGATGGGCCTCGATAACCCCGACACCCTCTACTTCGGCACCCGGGTGCAGGCCAACCACGACTACGTCGTGACCGGCAGGCGCGGGACCACCACCGACCTCAGTTTTCAGCTGCTCGGTGGTGAGTACACCGACGACAACGTGCCCGCCAGCCAGGCCGCCTTCGACGACCGCGAGCTCGACATCGCCGCGGATGGCAGCTTCGAATGGCGAGTGCGCCCAAACAGCCCCGGGCAGTTGGTGATTCGCGAGGTATACGGGGACTGGTCGGCTCAGCGCGGCACGCTCACCATTTCCCGGCTGGACACCGCGGGCACCGCCCCGCCACCACTGACCCGCCAGACGATCGAAAAGCGTTATGCCACAGCGGGCAAGCAACTCGTCAACAGGGTGAAGACCTGGTTGGAGTTTCCGAAGTGGTTCTACCTGGACATCCCGGTCAACACCATGGTCCCGCCTAGGCTGACCCCCGGGGGGCTGGCGACGCAGTACTCGTCGGTCGGGCATTTCGACCTGAACCCCGACCAGGCGCTGGTGATCACGATCCCGGTCTCGGACGCCCCCTACCTCGGCTTCCAGCTGGGCAGCATGTGGTACATCTCGCTGGACTACATCAACCACCAGACCTCGCTCAACAACACTCAGGCGCAAGCGGATCCGGACGGCAAGGTCCGCATCGTCGTCGCCGACCAGAACCCGGGCGTGACCAACTGGGTGGAAACGCTTGGGCATCGGCGCGGCTTCTTGCAGTTCCGCTGGCAACGAGTGTCGCGTGAGCTGACCGACGCCGACGGTCCCACCGTCGAGCTGGTCGACTTCGACGCCGTACCCGCCGCGTTGCCGTATTTTGAGCACAACAAGATCTCCGAGGACCAGTGGCGCGAGCGAATCACGTTGCGCCAACAGCAAATCGCGACAAGGATGCTGGGGTGACGATGTCAGGAATGCTCGAGGGGAAGGTCGTCGCCATCAGCGGCGTCGGGCCGGGGCTTGGTACCACGCTGGCGCACCGGTGTTCGCGTGACGGTGCCGACCTGGTGCTGGCGGCGCGCTCCCTCGACCGGCTGGAGGCCGTCGCCAAGCAGATCAACGACACCGGGCACAAGGCGTTGGCGGTGCGCGCCGACATCACCGACGACGAGGAGGTGGCCTACCTCGTCGAGACCACCATGGGCACCTACGGCAAGGTGGACGTGCTGATCAACAACGCGTTCCGGGTGCCGTCGATGAAACCGTTGGCCGGCACGTCGTTTCAGCACATCCGTGACGCGATCGAGCTGAGCGCCCTGGGGGCGCTACGCCTCATCCAGGGCTTTACGCCCGCCCTTGAGGCGTCGTCGGGATCCGTCGTGAATGTCAACTCCATGGTGCTGCGGCACTCCCAGGCGAAGTACGGCGCCTACAAGATGGCCAAGTCCGCCCTGCTGGCCATGTCGCAGTCGCTGGCCACCGAGCTGGGGGAGAAGGGGATTCGCGTCAATTCCGTTGCCCCTGGCTATATCTGGGGCGACACGTTGCAGAGCTACTTCGAGCATCAAGCCGGCAAGTACGGCACTACGGTGGACCAGATCTACCAGGCCACCGCGGCGAATTCCGACCTCAAGCGCCTGCCCACCGAGGACGAGGTGGCTTCGGCGATTCTTTTCCTGGCCAGCGACCTGTCCAGCGGCATCACCGGGCAGACCCTGGACGTCAACTGCGGGGAGTACCACACCTGATGCCTGACCGTACAGATGTAGCCACGGTCGACGAGCTGCACGCATCGGCCTCGAAGCTGGTCGGCCTCGACGACTTCGGGGCCGACGACGACAACTACCGTGAGGCGCTGGAGGTGCTGCTCGACTCCTACCGGCGCGAAGCGGACCTAACGGTGTTGGGCAGCAAGATGAATCGGTTCTTCCTGCGCGGCGCGCTGGTGGCCCGGCTGCTCTCCGAAGCCTCCTGGAAGCAGTATCCCGAGCACGCCGAGGTGGTGATCGAACGGCCGATCTTCGTGACCGGGCTGGTGCGCACCGGCACCACGGCGCTGCACCGGTTGCTCGGCGCCGACCCCGCGCATCAGGGCCTGCACATGTGGCTCGCGGAGTTCCCGCAGCCGCGCCCGCCCCGCGAAGAATGGGACTCGAACCCGTTCTATCGCCAGCTCGACGCCCAATTCACCCGGCACCACCAGGAAAATCCCGGCTACACCGGCCTGCACTTTATGGCCGCGTACGAGCTGGAGGAGTGCTGGCAGCTGCTGCGGCAGTCGCTGCATTCGGTGTCCTACGAAACCCTGTCTCATCTGCCCAGCTACTCAAAGTGGTTGTCGCAGCAGGACTGGACGCCGTCGTATCGCCGGCACCGCAAGAACCTTCAGCTGATCGGGCTCAACGACGCCGACAAGCGCTGGGTGCTGAAGAACCCCAGCCACCTCTTCGCGCTGGACGCCTTGATGGCGACCTATCCCGACGCGCTGGTGATCCAGACCCACCGGCCCGTGGAGACGATCATGGCCTCGATGTGCTCGCTGGCCCAGCACACAGCGGAGGGCTGGTCGGAGACCTTCGTCGGACCCCGGATCGGTGCCGACGCAATGGAAACCTGGTCGCGTGGGCTGGAATGTTTTAACACCGCCCGCGCCAAATACGATCCGGCTCAGTTCTACGACGTCCACTACCGCGACCTGATCGCCGACCCGTTGGGCACTGTGGCCGACATCTACCGGCACTTCGGCCTGACGCTGACTGACGAGGCGCGGGCCGCCATGGAAAAGAGCCACGCTGCAAGCCAATCCGGCGAGCGGGCGCCCAAACACACGTATTCGCTCGCCGACTACGGGCTGACCGTCGAAGAGGTCAAGGAGCGGTTCGCCGGACTGTAGCCCGCGAGTTGCTCATGTCGGTCATGGCCGCCACACCAGCCTCTGCGCCGGGCGGCATCCAATGCGCCCGCCTCACAGCGACAATCGGTTAGCCGGTGACGTTGTCGCTATGAGGCGGGCACAACGAGTGCCCGCCCAGACAGGGGCCCATGTGGCGAATGTGACTGCCCGGGGTGGTTAGTCCGGATCCTCGGGGTGGTCGAGGTAGCCCTCGGCGGCGGCATGCTCGATGCTGTCGCTGAGCTTCGGGCAGGCACGCGCACGCGCGGTGTCGCCACCGGATTCGCGAATCTCGGTGAAGTACGCGCAACGCTGCGCCGCCTGGGTGTTCCACTGCACCGCGGTGTGACCCGGGCCGAGCCTCTTGACCGTGACCGTGACGTGGCAGAACCGGCAGTCCACCGGCAGCAGGCCTGACGTCAGGTAACGCTCACGATCCGCGCGGCTGGCTTCGGCGACCGCGGCGGCGCGTTGCGGGTCGTCGGCGAAATCCCTTGATTTCGACCAGGGTCCCGTCCCGCCGTTTGGCGCGGGCGGTTCGTCGTGATCGTGATGATCGCCGTGCAGCAGCAGCATCGATCGGGCGAGCCGATCGACGTCGGGTACTGCCGGCTGGTCGTCGGGCATGGTCTCAGTGCTGCTCGGCGGGTACGCCTTCGGATTGGGATTCGGATTCCCGTGCCTTCAGGTTCTCCTCGACCTCGACGTTCCAGTGTTCGATGGCGCGGGTGGTGTCGATCTCAATCTCGAAGCGCTCCACCATTTCTGGCGTGATGTCGGCGACGTCGACGTAGAACTGCTGGTACCAGCGGCGCAGCTGATAGACGGCGCCGTCCTCCTCGACCAGCAGGGGGTTGTCGATCCGGGTCTTGTGCTGCCAGATCTCGACGTCCTGCAGGAAGCCCTTGCTGACCCCTTCGGTGAAGACCCGCGAGAGCTTGTCGGTCATCTTTTCGTCCATGCCCTTGGGCTTTTCGACGATGACGCCCCACTGCAACACGAACGAGTTCTGGGTGACCGGGTAGTGGCAGTTGATCAGGATCGACTCGGCCTTGTAGCCGCCGTAGCTGTTGTGCAGCCAGTTGATCATGAATGACGGCCCGAAGTAGGAGGCCTCCGAATCCAGGTGCGCCTCACCGTAAGACGTCCCCAGGTCGTCGACGTCGGGCCGGCCCACGTTGTGCAGGTACTGCGAGGCGATGTGGCCCTCGAAGACGTTCTTGAAATACGTCGGCAGCCCGAAATGGATGTAGAAGAAGTGCGCCATGTCGGTGACGTTGTCGATGATGTCGCGGCAGTTGGATCCCTCGATGAGGATGCGGTTCCAACGCCATTCGGTCCATTCGTCGCTGTGCGCCTCGGGGATCTCGGGGATCCTGACCGCGGGGTCCGGCGGATTGCCCTCGTGGTCGTGCCAGACGAACAGCAGGCCGCCGCGCACGTCGGTCGTCCAGGAGCGCGTGCGCGCGGTCTTGGGTGTGCGCTTGGCGTAAGGCACCAGCTTGCAGCGGCCGTCGCCGCCCCAGCGCCAGTCGTGGAACGGGCAGGCGACCTCGTCGCCCTTGATGGTGCCCTCGGACAGGTCGCCGCCCATGTGCCGGCAGTAGCCGTCGAGCACCTTCAAATCCCCGTGCGAGTCGGCGAAGACCACCAGTTTGGTGCCGAATGCCTGCACGGAGTGCGGCTTGCCGTCGCGGAACTCCTCCGCGACGCCCAGGCAATGCCAGCCCCGGGCATATCTCGTCGGCAAGGCGCCCGGATCAATTTCCCGGATGCCGACCGCCTTGGTGTCGGTACTCACCTGTCACCTCCAGTGCTCTCTAATTAGAACACGTTACAGTTTTGGGCCGCGCTGGCGCAATGAGCGCTGGTCTGGCCGCGTTACCGCGGGCATATTGGCGCAAGGTATATCTAGACGATGCCGCTGTTTGCTTTCGAGGGCCGCTCGCCGCGCGTCGATCCGACCGCGTTCGTGGCCCCGACCGCGACCCTGATCGGTGACGTCACCGTCGAGGCGGGGGCGTCGGTCTGGTTCAACGCCGTGCTGCGCGGCGACTACGGGCCGATCGTGGTGCGGGAAGGCGCCAACGTTCAGGACGGGTCGGTGTTGCACGCCCCGCCCGGCATCCCGGTGGACATCGGACCGGGCGCGACGGTGGCGCACATGTGCGTCATCCACGGCGTGCACGTCGGGAAGGAGGCGCTGATCGCCAACCACGCCACCGTTCTGGACGGCGCGGTGATCGGCGCGCGCAGCCTGATCGCCGCCGGGTCACTGGTGCTGGCGGGCACCCAGATTCCGGCCGGGATGCTGGCGGTCGGCGCGCCGGCGCAGGTGAAGGGCCCGGTCGCCGGGACGGGCGCGGAGATGTGGGTCAACATCAACCCGCAGGCCTATCGCGATCTGGCACAGCGCCACCTCGCGGGGCTGGAGCCGATCTAGCGCTTAGCCGGGTGACGTCTATCGGCTTGCGGCATAGCAGGTTTCACAGTCGAGAACTTTCGGGTGCTTGCTGCTGCGCGCCGTGTCCTCTCGAATTGCCGCTCAGCCCTTGCCAATTAGGTCAGGCCTGGCGCCCCGGGGAAACCCAACAACAGCCCACGGGCTCCACCGGTGCCGCCATTGCCGATGGTGGCGGGCGAATTGCCGCCGTTGCCGCCATTACCACCGTTGCCGACGAGCTGGGCGTTGCCGCCGTTGCCGCCGGTACCGCCCACTCCCACAGCGGCGATCGCCTCGCCGCCCGCGCCGCCAGTGCCGCCAGATCCGATCAGCCCGGCCTTGCCTCCGTTGCCACCAGCCCCGCCGGATGCACCGAGTCCGCCGGCACCGCCCGCGCCACCGTCGCCGTTGAGCGTGCCGCCGGCGCCGCCGTCCCCGCCGATGCCCCCGAGCGTTCCGC
>NZ_LQPV01000071.1:0-63894 GCF_002101935.1 Mycobacterium sp. IEC1808
TCACGACTACTCGCACCCATACCCCAAATCGTAGAAACACCCACCGACAACAAACGCCCATCTGTGACCACAGAAACCAAAGTGACACAAGGGGTTACGAAGTTCCGGCGGCCCATTCCTTCGCGCGGTCGAGCTCGTCGAGCCCGAACACGGCGAGCTCGCCGGGCATCATCCACGCCACCGCGTGCATGACGTGGCCGACCCAGTCCTTATCGGACACCACGGCGATCCGCTTGAAGTCCGAGTAATGCGTGAAGAGCGCGCCGAACCCGAGCTTGAGGTCCTCGGCGAATCCGCCCGGTCCGAAGCCCTCGTAGTCGGGTGCGATGACTTCGACGATCCTGATCTCGCCGCCCTGCAGCATCTTTTCCATCTCGGGCTTGAAGTGGCGCAGCTCGTTGCCACGCAGCCGGCCCGACACCCGGATGCCGGTCACGCCCTGCGGCATGTCCTCCAACACTTCGATCATCGATTCTCCTCACGGACAACAATCACGGGAACTTTCGCCGACTGCGCCACGGCGGAGCTCACCGACCCGAGCAGCATCCCGGGAAATCCGCCGCGCCCGCGGCTACCGACCACGACCAGCTGGGCGTGCTCGGACTCCTTGAGCAACCAGTGGGATGGCTTGTCGCAGAAGAGCAATCGCTCGACGCGCACGTCCGGATACCGTTCCTGCCAGCCGGCCAGGCGTTCGGCGAGGATCTCCTGCCCCTCGCGCTCGCGGTCGCGCCAGTCCATCCCCAGCACCGGAAACACCCCCACGTCGCTCCACGCGTGCAGCGCGCGCAGCCCGACGCCGCGGCGCGCTGCCTCGTCGAAGGCCAGGGCCGTCGCCGCCTCCGACGCGGGCGATCCGTCGATGCCCAGCAGCACCGGCGCGTCGGCGGCGGCGGCCGTCCCATCCGAGTGGATGACCGCGACCGGGCAGTGCGCGTAGTGCACCAATCCCGTGGTGACCGAGCCCAACAGCAGCCGGCCCATCGCGCCCAGGCCCTGGCTGCCGGCGACGACCATCCACGCGTCCTTGGAGGCCTCGACCAGCGCAGGCACCACGCCGGAATACGCGACCTCCGTGCGTGTTTCGGGTGGCGCAGCCCCCGCCAGAGCGGCGGTCAGCGTCTTGTGGGCCTGATCGATGACGTGCCGCGCGTCGTCGTGTTGCCACTCGGGCATCTCGTCGTACAGTTGGCCCACCGGCCAGCCGACGACCACCGGTGCGACGGCGTGCATCAGCGTGAGGGGTAGCTCGCGCATGATGGCCTCGCGCGCACCCCAGGCGACGGCGGCATCGGATGCCGGCGATCCGTCGACGGAGACCAGGATCCCGAATTTATTTGTCATGCGGGGCATTTCGCCGCCTCGTCACCCAGATTGGGCAGTTCGATCTCGAGGTGGCGGACGGATCCGTACTGCGCCGGCTCGCAGCGCCAGCCGAGGTCGAACACGACCATCAGCATGAGATGGTTCTCGCCGAGGACGTCGGCGACGAAGTGCCCGATTCCCTGGGCCTGAGCGACCCGCGCCAGGTGTTTGAGCAAGGCCGTTCCCACGCCGAGCGAATGATCTTCATGCGCAACCACTATCGCGAACTCGGCCGCTTTCGGCTGCTCGCGCACGACGGTGTAGTTCGCCACCCCGATCAGCCGGTCCGCGTCGAATGCCCCGAGGGCGCATCGGCCGTCGGCGGGTTGGGTTAGCTTGTCGACGACTTCGTCGAGCTGGACCGGCTGCAGCGTGAAGAAGCGATAGTAGCGGTCGTGATCGCTCAGGTGTTGATGTAGCGCCATGACGGCCTTCGCGTCCCCGCCGGTGAGGGGGCGTAACGACACGACACGTCCGTCTAGCAGCCGGGCCGTACCCGCGGAGCCCACCGCCTGATCGCTCATGATTCACGACGTTATTCGGATTCGGCACCACCCGGCAGGGCCGTTAGACCCCAGCCCGTTAGTCGTCGGTCAGCGGCGCGATCCAGTGGACGCGCGTGCCACCCTCCGGCGGATTGGTGACCTCGCAGGTGCCGCCGAGTTGTTCGGCGCGGTACTTCATGTTGGCCAGCCCACTGTTGCGCGTGTTGTCGGTGGGGATCCCGCAGCCGTTGTCGATGACGTCGAGGATGAACATGTCGGCGACATCCACCTCGACGGTCAGCCGGGACGCCCCCGAGTGGCGAAGGGCGTTGCTGACCGCTTCCGCGGCGACCGCCTCGGCATGCTCGGCGAGTTCGCCGCTGACCGCGGTCATCGGGCCGTGTAGGCGCATCGTGGTGACGATCTCGCGATTCTCGGTGAGGTCGGCAACCACCTGCTGGATCCTCTGCCGGAACTCGGCGCCCTTTCCCAACGGGGATTTGAGCTGGAAGATCGTCGTCCGGATCTCCTCGATGATGGTCTGCAGATCGTCGAGCGTGCGGTTGAGCCGCTCGGCCACCTCCGGAGAGCGGGCCCGGGCAAGCGTGCCCTGCAGGTCCATGCCGGTGGCGAACAGCCGCTGGATGACGTGGTCGTGCAGGTCGTGGGCGATGCGCTCGCGCTCGGCGACGATGGTCAGCTGGCGCGAGTCGTCCCGGGCGGCGGCCAGGACCAGGGCTATCGCGGCGTGGGTGGCGAAATCGCTGACCAGGTCGAGGTAGCTCTCGTCGAACGGCGGCTGGTCGGCGCCGCGGGCGATCGCGATGACGCCGGCGACCTGGTCGTCGGTGCGTAGCGGCATCAGTATCGCGGGGCGCTGTCCGACATCGGTGAACGCCTGGATCGGGTACTGCAAGGACTCGGTGATGATCGGTTGGCCGGTTCGGAAGACCTCGCCGCTGGTGGAACCGTTGACCGGGACCTGGCGGCCCATCACGTCGTCGGCGTTAACCCCCACCGAAGCTGCCACCACCAGCGTGTCGACCTCGTCGTACGGCAGGTCGGCGTCGGCCGGGACCAGCACGATCGCCTGTTCGGCGCCGGTCAGGGTGCGCGCACTCTCGGCGATCAATTGCAGCGGGCGCCGGTTCGGCTCGGTGCTGGACAGCAGCGCGGTCGTGATCTCGCGGCTCGCCTCCATCCACTTCACCGACAGCCGCTCGCGCTCGAAGAGCTGGGCGTTGTCGATGCTGGCCGCGGCCGCGAACGCGAGCGCGCGGGCGGCGACCTCGTCGGACTCGGAGAACACCCGCGCCGGGTCGACGTGGGTCAGGTAAATGTTGCCGAAGACGATCCCGCGGATCGTGATGGGCACCGCGAGGAAGGCTCGCATGGGCGGGTGGTGCGCGGGGAACCCGGCGGCGGCCGGGTGTGTGCTCATGTCGTCCACCCGCAGGGCCGGGGTGTCGAGGAGCGACAGGCTCAGCAGGCCCTTGCCCACCGGCAGGGGTCCGATGCGTTCGACGGTTTCGGGGTCCATGCCCTCGTGGATGAACCTCAGCAGGGTGCCGTCGGGGTCGCGGATGGCGAGCGCGCCGTAGGGGGCGGAGGTCAGTTCCCTGGCCGCGGCGATGATCCGGTGCAGCGTCGCGTCAAGGTCGTCGACGTTCGCGCCGATCTCGACGAACACGCGCAGCAGGTGCTCCATTTGATCGCGCGCTGCCAGCAACTCGTCCAGTTGCGCGTGCATTCTGCTGACCAGCCCACGTTGGCCCAAGCCAGCAAAGGCAGAACTATCCTGGTCGCCGTCGGTCACCCGAACCGATACCTCCACGACGCGTCAGCTATGTGCAGCTTGCGTTCGCGAAACGTATAACTACGAAAACGGCAACGCGAGATGCTTCGAAAAGCTTAATCCCATCTAGTCCGGCGCCCAACCTCGCCGGGCGGCGCCAACCGCCCGTTTTCCCAAAGGACCGGCTTTCGCTACCCGGACTGCGTCGATTAGTCCGTTATCCGCTGCCGACTAGTCGGGCGATGCGGCTGGAGGCCGACCGGACCGTTGATCCAGTTTGGAGGCGAACACGGCAGCCTGCGTCCGGCGCTCCATGCCCAATTTGGCCAGCAAACGGGAAACGTAGTTCTTCACCGTCTTTTCGGCAAGAAACATCCGGGCGGCAATCTGCCGGTTGGTCAGACCTTCGCTGAGCAGCCCGAGCAGCGTCCGCTCCTGTTCGGTCAGCCCGGAGAGCGGGTCTTCGCGTTCGGTCGTCCCGCGAAGCTTCGCCATCAGCGCGGCGGCGGCGCGGTTGTCCAGGAGGGATTTGCCGGCGCCGACCTCTTTGATCGCGTGGGCGAGCTCCATGCCTTTGATGTCCTTGACGACGTAGCCGCTGGCGCCGGCCAGGATCGCCTCCAGCATCGCCTCGTCAGAAGTGAATGACGTCAACATCAGGCACCGCAGGTCCGGGTGGTCGGAGACCAGGTCGCGGCACAGTTCGATTCCGTTGCCGTCGGGAAGGCGCACGTCAAGGACCGCGACGTCGGGCCGCAAGGCCGGTATGCGCGCCTTTGCCTCCGACACGGAACCGGCTTCGCCGACGATTTCCAGTTCGGGGTCCGACGCGAGCAAATCGGCAAGACCGCGCCGCACGACCTCATGGTCATCGACGAGGAAAACCTTGACCATCAAAAGCCCTTTCTTACGCGACCGACTGTCAATATCGCATGTTTTCATTATCGCCCGCGTCATAAGTGCTGCTGATTGACGACCAACAGCGAACAATCGGCGTCCTGCAGGACCGCGCTGCCGGCCGGTCCGACGAGTTCCCTCAGCTGCCGGCGGTCGCGGGCGCCGGCGATCACAAGGCCTACCGAGCCGCGGTTGTAGGCCAAATACTCGAGCAGGCCGCCGTGCACGGCCACCGACTCCACCCGCAGATCCGGATACTGCCGCGTCCAGCGGGCCAGCCGGCGATCCAGGTCGGCGAGTGCCCGGCGATCGCCGTCTCGGTCGTCCGGCCCCTTGTCGTCCGGCGCGGTCCGGCGGCAGATGATCGCTCGGATGGCGGCATTGCGCAGCCGGGCCTCCGCCGCGGCGGCGCCCAGCAAGACCCCGTTGTCGGGCGACCCGTCCAGTTCGACGACGATCCCGTCGGGGCGGTGCAGGTGGTCGTCTCGGGCGCGGATGATGCCGACCGGGCAGCGCGCCGACATCGCCAAGGCCGCGGCGGTGGAACCCACCCGGCCCGGCCGGAAGTGACGCAATCCGACCGCTCCGACGCACACCATGCCCGCCGCCGCCGACGCGCTGATCAAGCAGCCGATCGCCGGGCCGTGGACCACCTCGGTTTCGATCTTCACCGGCTTGCCCGCGGCCTCAATTGTCTTGACCGCCTGGCGAATAGCCGCCTGGCCGGTAGCCGGCGTGTCATCTCGTTCGGTCGCGCACACGAGCCGCAAGGGGGCGTCACGACTCACCGCCTCGTCGAGTGCCCAGAGCGCCGCCCGGATCGCCGCCTTCGAACCGTCGATGCCGACCACGATCGACTGCGGCGTAGCCAATTCGTTCACTGACTGTCCTCTAATGGCGGACCACGAGGACGGAACAGTCGGGATAGCCCACGATCGGGTGGCAATTCGGCGTGGACAGCCCGGCGATCTCGAGGGCGTCGGCGCTGCCGACGACAGCCAATTGGGGAGCCAATCCGACGGCGCCGCCCTGCCTTTCACCGGTTTTCACGCCGGTGCCCGCGGCGACCGTCTGTACGTGCACGTCCGGGTAGCGCCTGACCCAGCTGTTCAGTCGCCGATCGATCTGTCGGACGGTCGCGTGGCGGCGCCGGCCCTGCTCCATGGCCTGGTGCACGACTTCGTCGTTGTCCGGCTCGTCGTTGAGCACGACGGCGATCACGCCCAGCTCGGTCGGCGAGCCGTCGGGATTGGTGCGGATGATCGCGACCGGGCACTGCGCCTCGGCGACCAACGTGGTGGCCGTCGGCCCCAGCAGGCCGTCGGACGCCCACCCGCGCCTGGACGTGCCGACGCAAACCAAGGCAGCGTCCCGCGATTCGTCGACCAGCACTTTGCCGGGATCGCCTGAGAGGATTGCCGTTTCGACCTCGACCGGCTTTTTCGCCTGTTGTACGGCGCACTCCGCTCGGGACAGCGCCATCTCAGCGCGCTCCAGCTCCCACTCGGAGAGCGGCTCCGACCCTGTGTCCCGGCGAGGGATGACGTAGACGAGGCGCATCGGCAGCTGCCGGCTCAGCGCCTCATCGACCGTCCACTTGGCGGCGTTAACCGCGGCTTGTGAGCCGTTGACGCCCACGACCACCGACTTGGCGTCCAGCTGGTTCATGTCGGCTCCTGACTCTTCAAAATTCAGGCTATTGCCGCGCCGCTCGTTACAGAGGGGTCGTTCGGCCTTATCTGGGTAGCCGTTCGTCATTTGCGATATCGCAGGGTTCCGCCGATTGGGCGAACAGCTTCTCCACGTCCGCGCGAAGGCAGGCGGCGGTGCCGGGCGTCATCAGCATCGCCGCGCCCGCCGCGATGCCCAGCCGAACGGCCTTGACCAGCGGCCAGCCGCGAGAGAGCCCGACCGTGATGGCCGCGACCATTGCATCGCCGGCCCCAACGCCGCTCCCGCCGGGCATCGGAATCGCCGAAAAGCGCTGGCTGGCATGGGCCGTCGCGAGCAGCGCGCCCTTTGACCCCAGGGACACCAGCACCGCTTCGGCGCGACCGCTGTCGACGAGTTCGTGTGCGGCCGCGAGCTGTTCGGCCTCGGTTTCCAGGGGGCGGCCCACGCATTCCCGCAGCTCTCGGACGCTGGCCTTGAGGAGGAACACGCCCGAGGAGACGTGTCGCAGGCCGCCGCCGGAGGTGTCCAGGATCAGACCGGCGCCGACGTGGCCGCACATGTCGGCGACCCGCTGGTAGAAGTCGGTGGTCACGCCCGGCGGCAGGCTGCCGCTCGCCACCACGAATTCGGCCGACTTCGCCGCCATCCGCAGCTGTTCGAGGCAGTGCGCCTGTTCGCGCAGCGTCAGTTGCGGTCCCGGTAGGACGAAGCGGTACTGGCGGCCACTGCTGGTCTCGTTGACGGTGAAGCTCTCGCGCGTGGCGGCGCCGATCGGGACTTGCCAAAACGGCACGCCCTCGTCGGCCAGCAGCCGCGCGATCAGGCCACCGGTCGTCCCGCCGGCGGGAAAGACCGCCAGCACCGACCCGCCGAGCTCGTGGGCGATGTGCGCGACGTTGATGCCGCCACCGCCCGGGTCGTAACGGGTTTCGGCGCAGCGCAATTTGTCCGTCGGGCGCACGACGTCGACGCTCGTCGTGATGTCCAGCGCCGGGTTCATGGTCAGCGTGACGATTTGGGGTCGGCTCGCAGGCGGCCGCGACGGCGTCTGCATGGTCGTTGACTCCGCTCGTTGTGGTCGGAATTACCAGAACTCAACATTTGTGGCAGTTACGAGTCCATCCGACCAATAGGGCGTTGCCCGCGGTAGGGACGGAAGTCCCGGCGTGGCGGGCCGTTCGTCGGCTCCCCCTCGTCAGCTGGAAAGCCGGGCCCGAGCGGCGATGTAGGCCATCACGCGATCGAGGATGAGGTCGTATGTGCCGCCGTCCTCGACGAGACGGTCCAACCCCTCGCGGCGAAGGAAGCCGTCGAGGCGTCGGTCGAGCGGCCAATCGGCATAGGTGTCGTCCGCGTACGGCGACCGCAGGAACTGCCACGCGAGCGTGTCGACGTCACCGTCGGTCAGCAGCGGCGGACCGATTGGCAGAGAGGACATTTCAATTCCTTCTGCCCGCCGTGCGGGCCTGACCCGCGATGGCCGCCTGCATCGCGGCGAACCGCGACCGCGCCCGCTTGTCGGCGGCTCGCTGCTCGGCCGCCGTGACGACGATCGCGTCGGGGCCTGGGAACACCGTGGCCCGTTCGTCGGTGTCGAGCCACCGAACCTGGTATGGCGGCTCGCCTTCCGCCGACCGCACCTCGGTGATCAACCCGCGCACGTCCCGGCGTCCGATGGTGCCGCCCTTGATCACCAGCCAGTCGCCGACCTTGGCCTTCATCGCCGGATCTCCAACACGTCGCCCAAGGGCCGCCGCGGCGTCGGCTCGGGGGTCAACTCCCCCTCCGGTTCGACGCCGACGCGGATCAAAATCTGAGGAACCGCGGCGGGCCCGGTTGCGAGATCGGAAATGACGTCGCGACTGGATTGCAGTTCGGTGAGGTGCGTTACGGGGCAGGTGGCCAGGCCGGCCATCGTGCACTCCAGCAGGATCGCCGAAAGCGCCTCGCCGCAATTGAGGGCATCGACCCGCGCGTCCCCGGGTGTGGACAGCACCAGGATCTTCGCCTCGTCGTAGGTGCCGGCGGAGCCGCGCTCGTCGGACGGGTCGATGGGGAACCGGCGGTTGACGTCGACCCGTCGGGCGTCCGACTCCGAGGCCAGCGCGCCCTCGGGGATCCCTTCCGCCTCGCGCAACGGCGATGTCCACCAACGCAATTCGTGCTGGTAAGAATCGTCGTAGCGGCGCAGCTCATCGGTAAGCCGGGACGCCTCGGCCAACCGCGGTCGCGCATCGTCGTTCAGCACATCGAGCGTCACCAGCTCGTCGTCGAACGAGCTGCGCAATACGGCTTCCAGCGACGGCCAGTGCCTCGGCGCGCGAAACGGCAGCCGGTTGGTCCGGCGACGCGCTATCGCGTCGGCGCGATCCCGCCTGGCCTGTGTCACATAGTCGAGGGAGGCGAAGTCGGCCGAGGCGAGGTGGTCGAGATTGTTCGGGTTGGGGAACTGATCGACGTTGATCTCCCAGCCTGCCGCGGCCATCGCGACCCGAAAATGATCGAGCGCGGCGCCGCAGCTGATGATCGCCTCGCGCCCCGACCTGTCGGTCGCCGTGACCGTCCGGTGCGGGTCGACGAACAGGTCAACGCTCGCCTTTTGCATCACCCAGCGCCAAGGCTGAATGTTGTGCAGCGACGGTGCGCGGCACGCCAACGCCACCGCGCTGGTGATCACGCCGGTATCCACCATCGTCTGGGTCATTGCGCACGCTCACTCCCTGTCCCACGTCGACCCTCGGGCATGCGCGCGTTCCGCCGCCAGGGTCCTTGGTCCCCGGGTGGGCGACGCCGGTCCATTGATGACTTTCGTCTCTATTGCGGCATTGCGGGCCGGGCAAACGATGAACATGCCCAGGCGACAGAGCCGGCCACACCGCTAGGACCCCTCATGGACGTCATCCATAAGACCCCCGACGACTGCGTCGTCCGCCCCAACCTCACCGATTACCAACAAGCGCGCGCGCAGTTTCACTGGTCCGACGTGCCGGCGTTGTGCGAAGGCATGGGACCCGGCGGCTGCAACATCGCCTACGCCGCGGTGGCCCGGCACGCGGAGGGCCCGACCGCGACCCGCACCGCGTTGCGATTCATCCTCGACGGGGGCTGGGACGGCGCGATCACCACGCGCGATCTCAGCTACGCGGACCTCGGCCGGTTCACCAGACGATTCTCCAGCGCCCTGCGTTCGCTCGGCATCAGCAAGGGCGACCGCGTGTTCACGATGATGAATCGCTCGCCTGAGCTCTACATCGCGATGTTGGGCGCGCTTCGCAACGGCAGCGTCGTCTCGCCGCTGTTCTCTGCTTTCGGGCCCGAGCCGATCGCGACCCGGGTGAACATCGGGCAGGCCGACGTCCTGGTCACCACCGCGGCGCTCTACCGGCGCAAGATCGCCAAGATCCGCGATCGGCTGCCGTCGGTGCGGTACGTCTTCGTCGTCGACGGGGACGGCACCGCCGATCCCCTACCCGGAACGCTCAACTTCTGGCAGTGGGTGGACGCGGCCGACGAGAATGCGCCGATCGAGCCGACTACGGCCGACGACCCCGCACTGCTGCACTTCACCAGCGGCACCACCGGCACCCCGAAGGGCGCCATCCACGTGCACGGCGCGGTGGCGATGCACTATCTCACCGGCCTGTACGCGCTGGACCTGCACCCCGACGACACCTATTGGTGCACAGCGGATCCCGGCTGGGTGACGGGAACCTCGTACGGCATCATCAGCCCGCTGCTGCATGGGGTCACCTCGATCGTCGACGAGGCCGAGTTCGACGCCCAGCGGTGGTATCAAATCCTGCAGGACCAGGGTGTGTCGGTGTGGTACACGGCACCGACCGCGATAAGGATGCTGATCAAGGCGGGCCCGGAATTGCCCGCGCAATACCGCTTTCCGCGGCTGCGGTTCATCGCCAGCGTGGGCGAACCGCTCAACCCCGAGGCCGTCTGGTGGGGAAAGCGGGTGCTGGGCTTGCCGATTCACGACAACTGGTGGCAGACCGAGACGGGCGGCATCATGATCGCCAACACGCCGGCGTTCGACATCAAACCCGGGTCCATGGGCCGGCCGCTGCCCGGCGTGGACGCATTCATCGTGCGCCACAACGACGATGGCACGACGAGCGGCTCCGTCGAAGTCGTCGACGAACCCGATGTCGAGGGTGAGCTCGCGCTCAAGCCGGGCTGGCCCTCGATGTTCCGCGGCTACCTGGGTGCCGAGGAGCGCTACCGCAATGCCTTCGCCGACGGGCTCTACCTGAGTGGGGACCTTGCGAAGAAGGACGCCGACGGCTACTTCTGGTTCGTCGGGCGCAAGGACGACGTGATCAAGTCCGCGGGGCATCTGATCGGCCCGTTCGAGGTCGAAAGCGCGCTCACCGATCACCCGGCGGTTGCCGAGGCGGCCGTCATCGGCATACCCGACCCGACCGTCGGCGAAATGGTGAAAGCCTTTGTCACGCTTAAGAACGGCGTGGTCGCCGACGAAGACCTGCGCCTGCAACTGATCGGCCACGCGCGCAAGCGGCTGGGCGCCACCGTGGCGCCCAAGGAGCTCGAGTTCGTCGACACGTTGCCGCACACCAGCAGCGGCAAGATCATGCGCCGGCTGCTCAAGGCCCGCGAACTCGGGCTGCCCGAGGGCGACACCTCCACCATCGAGAGACAACCCGACCACCACGCCGAGGGGGTGCCGTCATGACAGACACAAAGCTGGCCCACGAACTGTTGTCGGACATGGTCCGCGTGCGCCGCATGGAGGAGAAATGCGCGGAACTGTACAGCGCGGCCAAGATTCGCGGGTTCCTGCACCTCTACGTCGGCGAGGAGGCCGTCGCCGCCGGGTCCCTGCGCGCGCTGGCCGACGACGACGCGGTGGTCGCGACGTACCGCGAGCACGCGCACGCGCTGCTGCGCGGCATCCCGATGACCTCGATCATGGCCGAGATGTTCGGCAAGCAGGAGGGCTGCTCCCGCGGGCGCGGCGGGTCGATGCACCTGTTCGACGCGTCCAAGCGGTTCTACGGCGGCAACGCGATCGTCGCCGGCGGCCTGCCGCTCGCGGTGGGCATCGCGCTGGCCGACTCCATGCTGCAGCAGAAGCGGGTGACGGCCTGCTACTTCGGCGACGGCGCGGTGGCCGAGGGCGCGTTTCACGAGTCGCTGAACATGGCCGCGCTGTGGCACCTGCCGGTCCTGTTCTGTTGCGAGAACAACCTTTACGCGATGGGCACCGCGCTGGAGCGGGCACAGTCGCAGACCGACCTCACGGTCAAGGCCGCGTCGTACCGTGTGCCGACCATGGCCGTCGACGGGATGGACGTCGAGGCCTGCCACGTCGCCGCGCAGCAGGGCGTCGACCACGTCCGCGACACCGGCGGCCCGTTCTTCATCGAGTTCCGCACCTACCGGTTCCGGGCGCACTCGATGTTCGACCCGGAGCTGTACCGCGACAAGGGAGAGGTCGAACGCTGGCGCCAGCGCGACCCGATCCGGTCGTTCACCGACCGATGCCTGGACGACGGCACGCTGTCCGCCGACGACGTTCGGGAGATCGAGGATTCGGCCGTCGCCGAGATCGAGGCCGCGGTGGCCTTCGCCGAGGCGGGAACCTGGGAGGACGTGGCGGATCTCGAACGCGACGTCCTCACACCCAGTGCGGAGGAGGCACGATGAACACGACCAAGACGACCTACCGGGCCGCCGTTCACGACGCGATCCGCGACGCCCTGCACGACGACCCGCGGGTGGTGCTGATGGGCGAGGACGTCGGCCGCTACGGCGGAACCTACGCGGCGTCCAAGGGCCTGCTGGACGAATTCGGACCCGAGCGGGTGCGCGACACACCGCTGTCGGAACTGGGCTTCGTCGGCATCGGAATCGGGGCCGCCCTCAACGGATTACGCCCCATCGTCGAAGTCATGACCGTGAACTTCAGCCTGCTGGCGCTCGATCAGATCGTCAACACCGCTGCGGCCCTTCGCCACATGTCGGGCGGGCAGTTCTCGGTCCCAATCGTCGTGCGCATGGCCACGGGCGCCGGACGCCAGCTCGCCGCCCAGCACTCGCACAGCCTGGAGCCCTGGTATGCGCACATCCCCGGCATCAAGGTGCTGGCGCCGGCCACCGTCGAGGATGTCTACGGCATGCTGGGCCCGGCGCTCGCCGACCCGGACCCCGTGGTGATTTTCGAACACGTCCAGCTCTACAACACCTCGTCGGATGTCGAGACCCTCGGCCCCACCGACATCTGTCGGGCGGCCATTCGGCGCGGCGGCACCGACGTCACCGTGGTGGCCTACGGCGGCTCGCTGTGGAAAGCGCTCGACGCCGCAAACGAGCTGTCGCTGGCCGGAATCGATTGCGAGGTAATCGATCTGCGGGTCCTGCGCCCGCTCGACGAGGACACCATCCTGGAATCGGTGCGCAAGACGCATCGGCTGGTCGTCATCGACGAGGCCTGGCGCAGCGGCAGCCTGGCCGCCGAGATCACCGCGCGGGTGGTGGAGGGCGCGTTCTACGACCTCGACGCCCCCATCGCGCGGGTGTGCAGCGCCGAGGTCCCGATGCCGTACGCCAAGCACCTTGAGCAGGCGGCGCTGCCCCAAACCACCCAGATCGTGGCCGCCGTCCAGAGTTTGTTCGGTGAGCCACAGCAATGATCGAGTTCAAGATGCCCGCCCTGGGCGCCGACATGGACGAGGGCACGCTCAACGAGTGGCTGGTCAAGCCCGGGGACAAGGTGACGCGCGGCCAGATCGTGGCCGTCGTCGAAACCACCAAGGCCGCCGTGGAAATCGAATGCTGGCACGAGGGCACGGTCGGCGAACTGCTCGTCCCCGTCGGTGAAACGGTCCAAGTGGGAACCACTTTGGCGACGCTGCTCGCCCCGGGCGAACGGGCGGAAAAGCGGGCCCGGCCCGCCGCCAAACAGCGCCCCGCGGCCAACGGTGACAAACCGGCGGCGGAACGCGCCAAACCGCCCGTCGGGGTCGCCTCCGCCGGCGCCCCGCAGCACCGCCGATGGGTGTCGCCGGCGGCCCGCCGCCTCGCGATGAGCCTGCACGTCGACATCGACGCGCTGAGCGGCACCGGCCCGCAGGGCGCCGTCATCATCAGCGACGTCGAGCACGCCGCCGCCCACATCCGGCACGCCGCCGCCCAGCAGCCGCAGAAGCCGAAAGAGGCGAAAGCGACCAAGGCCACACCGGCCGACCGCGCGGCCGCGATGCGCACGTCGATCGCCGCCGCGATGAGCCGGTCGAAGCACGAGATCCCGCACTATTACCTTGCCGACGAGATCGTGCTGGAGAAGTCGCTGACCTGGCTGACCACCCGCAACGCGCAACGGTCCATCGACGAGCGGGTGCTGCCGGCCGTACTGCTGCTCAAGGCGGTCGGCCTCGCCGCGCAGCGCTTCAGCGAGTTCAACGGATTTTGGCGCGACGACGGGTTCGAGCCCGCGAACGGGGTGCACGTCGGCGTCGGGATCTCGCTGCGCGGCGGCGGTCTCGTCGCGCCGGCCATCCACGACGTCCCGGAGAAAAAACTCGACGAATTGATGGACGACCTCACCGATCTCGTCGCGCGGGCGCGCTCCTTCTCCCTGCGAAGCTCGGAAATGTCCGACCCGACGATCACCGTCACCAACCTCGGCGACAAGGGCGTCGACACGGTCTTCGGCGTCATCTACCCACCGCAGGTGGCGATCGTCGGCTTCGGCCAGCCGGCCCAGCGGGTCTGCGTCATCGACGGCGGAATCCGGGTGATGAGCACCGTGCAAGCGACGCTCGCCGCCGACCATCGCGCGAGTGACGGTCATCGCGGTGCGTTGTTCCTCAGCGCGATCAACGAGCTGCTCCAGCAGCCCGACCTCCTCGAAAAGTGAGGGAAGTGAGTGCCATGACGACAACGAACGAGGACACCCGGGCGGCGGTCCTTTCCGTGCTGACAAACATCGCCCCCGAAGTCGAGCCGGACGACATCAGCGACGACGTGCTGCTGCGCGACCAGGTCGACCTCGATTCGATGGACTGGCTCAGCTTCCTTCGCGGCATTCACCGGCGGCTGCACGTCGACATCCCCGAATCGGACTACGGGTCGCTTCGGACGCTGGCCGACGTGGTGGGCTACGTCGAAAAGAACTCTTCTGCGTAGGCCTTTCGGCACCTGATCGGCCCCGCCGAGCGGGTACAACGACCCTGGCCGCCGGCCGGGTTCCGGCCTACCTTCGATGGTGAAGCCAAACCTCGGCAAGGAATTGACGGCCATGAAAACGACGCTGGACACGCAGACCCTCAGACAAGCGGTGCAGCTCGCGTGCCGGGCTCCGTCGGTGCACAACAGCCAGCCGTGGCGCTGGGTCGCCGAGGACGGGACGTTGCGGTTGTTCGTCGACCGGGACCGAACGGTGCCGGGCACGGACCCTTCCGGCCGGGAGGCGATCCTCAGCTGTGGCGCCGCGCTCGATCACCTTCGGGTCGCCATGCTCGCCTCCGGATGGGGCTCGGAGGTCGAACGGTTTCCCAATCCGAACGACCCGGACCATTTGGCGACTGTGGGATTTCATCCCGTCGAGTACGTCACGCGCGCGCAGCGCGACCGCGCCAACGCGATCCTGCACCGCCGAACCGACCGGCTCCCGATGGGACAGCCCACCTACTGGGACCTCTTCGAGCCCGTGCTGCGCAGCACGTTCGACGAGAGCCTGGTGACACTCGACGTGCTCCGCGACGACCAGCGCCCCGAGCTGGTCAAGGCCTCACAGCTCACCGAGGCGCTGCGCCGAGACGACACGTCGTATCACGCCGAACTCGAATGGTGGACTTCGCCTTTCGCGATGAACGAGGGTGTGCCGCCGGAGGCGCTGTTGTCCGGCAAGGAAATTGGCCGCGTGGACGTGGCGCGGGAATTTCCGGCCAGGACGGAACAGGATCGCCGCCCCGAGGTTGCGGTCGACTGGTCGAAGATTTTGGTGTTGTCCACCCCCGAAGACACCCGGGCGGACGTGCTGCGGTGCGGCGAAGTGTTGTCGAACGTGCTGCTGGAATGCACGATGGCGTTTCTGGCGACCTGCACGCTGACCCATCTGATCGAGCTGGACGAAAGCCGCGACGTCGTGCGCGGCCTGCTGGAACACGACGGCCAGCCGCAGGTGCTGATCCGCGCCGGCATCGCGCCGCCGATGGAAGCCGCGCCCGCCCCGACCCCCAGGCGTGCATCGGAGGACGTGCTGAGGATTAGCTAGCTACGCTTGCCCGAACGGCCAAGCGGTTGAATGACTTTGACCTATCGAAGAAGGGTGGCTATGTCCATAACCGATGACGGCGTGACGATCCTGCCGGAGCACGAATGCTGGGGGCTGATGGCCGGCGTGGCCCTGGGACGACTGGTCACCAGCGTCGACGGCGTGCCCGAGATCTTTCCGGTCAACTTCGTGGTCCAGCACAAGTCGATCCTGTTTCGCACGGCGGAGGGCACCAAGCTGGTCAGCACCGCGATCAACAACCGCGTGCTGTTCGAGGTCGACGAGCACAACGTCGCGGAGGGCTGGAGCGTGATCGTCAAGGGCCGGGCCCGCTCGCTGCGCACCGACGAGCAGATCCAAGAAGCCGAACGCGCACAGCTGTTGCCGTGGCTGACCTCCGAGAAGACGCACTACGTGCGCGTGCTTCCCGACATGGTCACCGGCCGCCGGTTCCGGTTCGGGCCGCCGCTGCTGGGCAGCCGCGACCGCGCCTGAGTCATCGCACCAGTCGCTTGCGGCGCGGGCGCGGCAGGAACTCGAGCGACAGCAACACCAGCAGCGCGGCCGGGATGTGGTGGGCGCATAGGACCACGTACCGTCGCTCGGCCACGCAATGAAACTTATTGAGGTAGCGGTACAGGGACTCCAGCCGGATCAACGGGTCGAGCAGGTGGATCAACCGATACGCGGCCCGTTGCAGCGGCGTCGGGTTCACAGCGTCGAAGATCTCCGGGAAAGCGGCGAACGCCAGCGAAAGCCGGAGCGCTCCATTGAGTTTCGCTTCGTCGATCATATCCACGCTGAGGCGCTCGTCGACCCCGTTCGGGGCGTCGGGGCGGCGGAACGGTGCGTCGAGGCTGACTTCGAGTCCCGCGTCCGCCGTGGTGTAGCGGTGAAACGCCACCACCCGGCCCGACCGATCGCGCGCGATGGCCAGCTTGATGCCGGGATAGCGGCCCTGCAGGGCCCCGTCCAGGTTCATGCAGAAGCCGCGTTCGGTCCGCGCTGCACGGTGCGCGGCATACAGCACCTCGGTCAGCTCCGCGGAGAGGGCTTGGCCGAGCCCTTGCTCGTCGACGATCTGCGTGGTGACCCCGCTGTTTCGGGTCCGCTGCACCGCCTGGCGCACGTTGCGAAAACGCCGCCCCGCCAACGTGAAGCGCGGGACGTCGACGACGACGTCGCGGCCGATCGGCACCGTGATCATCTGCTGGCCGACGACCTCGTTGCGCCACAGGCTGACGTGCCGCTCCCCGGCGGCCAGCACGATGATCTGCCAACCGCGGCTTCGGCACATGCGGACGAAATCGTCCACCAGCCCGTCGAATTGGGTGGCGTCGCCGATCGGGTCCCCACTGACGACGGCGAACCCGAGCCGGGTGCGGTAAGCGATCGCCGCGGACCGGTCCGCGTTGAAGTGGTAGCTCTTGGACGAGTGCATGGCGAAGGGCGACAACGGATCCTCGCGGGTGGCGTCCACGAGCGGCCATACCTGATCCAGCAGCTCAGGTTGCGGTTTGGCCGTCGTCGGCAGGACGAGCGCGAGCCCACTGCCGGCGATGAGAAAGTTCCCGAGCACGCCGTACGAGAGGAAGTGAGCAAACACTCCGGCGCCCAGCGCGGCACCGGCGATCAGCGCGTGCCGGGCGGTGACCGGCCGGCCAAGGAAGATGCCGCGTGCAATAAAGGCCGCGGCGGCGAGCAGAGCCACCGACCACCCGAACCGCCCGGGGGCGACGCGCTCGAAACCGAGGTGTTCGCGCACGGCCAGCAGCAAGAACCAGCCTAAGGCAAAGGCCAGGATGATCACGCTGCCGGGGCGGGCCGCCGCGACGTCGGCTCGGAGCAGCACCCGTTCGCGGCCCCGCGGCTCGACGGCGCCGGCGATCATCGGCTGCTCGGACACAAGTCAATCTCGCTCTCGACCATTTCGACGCTAACCAGCGCGCCCGCACACCCGCGAGAGCCGTTCGTCCCGGGGCTGTGGCCCTAAGTCCCTTGAGCGATTTCCATTTGCGATAGCACCGGCGCTATCACAAATGAAACCCACCTATTGGTTGGCCGCGCGACAGGTGAGCTCGGCCACCGCCATGCCGACGACTTCCGGCACCGCGCGCGCAACCCGGGGGCTCAAACCGGTCCGGTGACCGGTGTCGGCGACTTCCACCGTCAGCAGCACCAGTTCGTCGGGCACTCGCCCGAGCGCCTCGCCCAGCGCGTGCGTGCGAACGATATCGATGCTGTGCGAACTCAATCCGCCACTAGCCGCCACGTCGCTCAGGCCGCATCGCCGCACGCGGCCCGGCGCCGGCGGCGTCCCAACCGCGGCGTCGATCACCACCGCGAGCGTGGCGCCCGACCACGCCTCGAGCAGGCTCGTCGGTTCGGCGATGTCGGTCACCACGCGAACCGCGGGCAGCGCCAACCGGTCCAGCTCGGCGGCCGCGGCGACGCCGACGCCGTCGTCGCCGCGGTAGCGGTTGCCCAGGCCGATCACGACGGTCCCGCCCGACGCGGCCGTCATCCCCGTTGCACCGTCAGAGTCAGGAAGTGCGCGGAACACGAGATGCACGGGTCGTAGCTGCGAATCAGCTGCTCGCACAGCGCGGTCAGCGTGGCGTCGTCGAGGGCGAGGTTCCCGGAGACCAGGTTGGCCAGGTCGGCTTCGATGGCCGCCTGGTTCTGGGAGGTGGGCGGGACGATGGTCGCCGCCGAAACCAGCCCGTCCTCGCCGATGCGGTAGCCGTGGTACAGCAGGCCCCGGGGCGCCTCGCTGACGCCGTGGCCGACGCCGGCGCGCGCCGGGACGTCGACGAACGGGCGCGCCGGGCGCTGGTATTCGTCGATGATCCGCAAGGCCTCCTCGATCGCGTAGACCACCTCGACGGCGCGGACGATGATGCTGCGGAACGGGTTTCGGCATTCGGTCGCCAGGCCGGCTTGCGCGGCGGCCTGCGCCGCGACGGGTGAGAGCGCCGAGGCGTTCAGCGAGAACCGCGCCAGCGGTCCGGTCAGGTGGCGGCCGCCGTCGAGCGTGGCGTGCAGGGCGGTGGAGTGGGGCACCTGGGATTCGACGACGTGCGCGGTGAACTCGGCGACGGGAAACGGCGGGCCGGTGCTGCGCGCGATGGCGCCGTTCTCGATCGGGTATCGGCCGGGCGCCGTGAGCGCCAGAAACTCGTGGTCCAGTTCGAGGTCGGGGAACTCGAAGCGCGACACCCATTCGACGGTCGCGAGCGCGTCCTCCAGGGCCCGGCGCAACTGCTCTTCGAGCGGCGCGAAGTCCGATCGCGTTGGCACCGAATAGAATCCCCCCAGCCGCACGTTGACCGGGTGGATCGCACGACCCCCGATGAACTCCATCAGCTGGTTGCCCGCCTTCTTCAGCGACAGCCCGCGCTCGACGTCGCGCGGGTGGTCGCGCGCCATCCCGATGATGTCGGGGTAGCCGAGGAAATCCGGCGCGTGCAGCAGGTAGATGTGCAGGATGTGGCTGTGGATCCATTCGCCGCAGTAGAGCAAGCGGCGCAGCTCGACGAGCTCCTGGTCCACGTCGACGCCGCAGGCGTCTTCGATCGCGTTGCACGCGCTGACCTGATAGGCGACCGGGCAGATGCCGCACACCCGCGCCGTCAGGTCGGGCGGCTCGGTGTGGGCGCGTCCGCGCAGGAACGCCTCGAAAAACCGGGGCGGCTCATAGATGTTCAGCTCGACGCTGTCGAGTTGTCCGTCCTTCAACGCGACACGCAGCGCGCCTTCGCCCTCGACGCGCGTCAGCGTGCCCACGCTCAGCGTGCGGGTGGACGGGTTCACTGGTTGCTCCGTTCGGCGGAGAAGGTGGTCACGTTGAACGTCGAGAACACCCGGTCGACGGCGCCGTCGGACATGGCATCACGGCGCAGCAGCGGGATCAGCGTCGCGGTTCGCGGCGCCGCGGACGGCCCGAAACAGCCGAAGCAGCCGCGATGGTGCCGGGGACACAGCGCCCCACAGCCGGCGTGGGTGACCGGGCCGAGGCACGGAATCCCCTCCGAGACAACGACGCACGTGACGCCGCGGAGCTTGCACTCGGTGCACACCGTCTTGGCCGGGATCTGGGGTTTGCGCCCGATCAGCAGGGCCGCGAGGGTGTCGAGCAGCTGGCCGCGGTCGATCGGGCAGCCGGGCAGCTGGTAGTCGACCTTGACGTGCGCCGACACCGGCGTGGAGGTCGCCAGCGTGTCGACGTATTCCGGTTTGGCGTAGACGACGGAGGCGAACTCGGCGACGTCGGCGAAATTGCGCAGCGCCTGCACTCCCCCGGCCGTCGCGCACGCACCGATGGTGACGAGAACCTTTGACTGCTCGCGGATCTCGCGGATGCGCTGTTCGTCGTGGTGGGTGGTGATCGAGCCTTCGACCAGCGACACGTCGTACGGTCCGCCGACCATCGCGCTGGACGCCTCGGCGAACGTGGCGATCTGCACCTGGTCGGCCAGGGTGAGCAGCTCGTCCTCGCAGTCCAGCAGGGTGAGCTGGCAACCGTCGCAGGACGCGAACTTCCACACGGCCAGTGTGGTCGGGCTCATCTAAAGCTCCTTCACGGAAAGCAGCGGGCCGGCGACGTCGTAGCCGACGACCGGGCCGTCGCGGCACAACAGCAGCGGACCCAGCTGGCAGTGACCGCACCACCCGATTCCGCATTGCATGTTGCGTTCCAGCGACACCCGAATGTCCTGGGCGGCAACGCCTTTGGCCAGCAGCGCCTCGGCGCCGAACCGCAGCATGGGCTCCGGCCCGCACAGGAAGGCGGTGGTGTTATCGGGGTCGAGCGTGAGCCGGTGCAGCGGCTCGGTGACCAGGCCGACCTCGCCCCGCCAGCCCTGGACCGGGACGTCGACCGTGACGTGCAGTTCGATCTGCGGGTCGTCGGCCCACTTTTCGAGTTGTTCGGCGAACACAAAGTCCGCCCGCGAGCGCGCACCGACGATCAGCGTCACCTTGCCGTAGCTCGATCGTCCGGCCAGCGCGCCCAGCACCGCCGGACGCAGCGGGCACAGGCCCACGCCGCCGGCGACCAGGACCAGGTCGCGCCCGACGGCTTCCTGTAGCCCCCAGGTGGTGCCGAAGGGACCGCGGACGCCGATGACGCTGCCGGGTTCGGCGTTGTGCAGGGCCCGGCTCACCGCACCCACCGCGCGGATGGTGTGGGTGATCGAGCCGTCGGTCACGGTGGGGTCGCCGCTGATCGAGATCGCGGCCTCGCCCACGCCGAACGCGTAGAGCATCATGAACTCTCCCGGCAGCGGGGTCCGCAGCGACTCGCAGACGGGCTCGAGGCACAGCGTCGCCGAATCGGGGCTCTCCACGATGCGGCTGCGCACCCGGTACGGCACCGGCGCCATCGCCGATGCGGGCTCACTCATTGCCCGCCATGTTGTTCATCTCCGCGGTGATGTCGATGCCGGTGGGGCACCAGGCGATGCACCGACCGCAGCCAACGCAGCCCGACGTGCCGAACTGGTCGTGCCAGGTGCTCAGCTTGTGGGTCAGCCAATGCCGGTAGCGCGACGCCCCGGACTGGCGCACGCTGCCGCCGCCGTGCACGTAGGTGAAGTCGAACTCGAAGCACGACGCCCAGTGCCGCCAACGCTCGGCGTGCTCGCCGGTGAGGTCGCTGACGTCCTCGGTGGTGGTGCAAAAGCAGGTCGGGCACACCATCGTGCAGTTGCCACACGTCAGGCAGCGGCTGGCGACCTCGTCCCACTGCGGTGATTCGCGCGAGGCGATCAGCAGCTCCCGCAGGTCCATGTCCGGCATCCGGCGGCCCATGTGATGGGCCGCTTCCTCGACATCGGCACGCGCGGAAGCGATTTCGTCATCGCTCGCCGCCCGGTGCGCCACCGCCGCGAGGACGTCGGCGCCTTCGTCGCTGCCGACGTCGACGAGGTACGACGGCGCGTCTGGATCGAGGCGCTCCGTCAGGGCCAAGTCGTAGCCCGGCCCGGCCGCAGGGCCGGTGCCCATCGATGCGCAGAAGCACAGCCCGCCCGGCTCCGTGCAGTTCACCGCGACGATGAAGGCCCGTCGCCGCCGGCCGACGAAAGAGGTGTCCGGATACTCGGAGCGGCCAAGCACCCCGTCGAGGGTCGAGATCGCCGCCAGGTCGCACCCGCGCACGCCGAGGAACGCGTAGCGCGGCGCTGGCCCGTCAGGGCCCAAGGGTTCCGGGTCGCTTGTCCCGTCCCGGGTGCCGGCCCACAATCGCTGCCGCGGCGGATGCAGGAATTGTTTGAACGACTGTGGCCCGGCCGAGTGCCCGAAGGCGGCGTCGTCGTCGCGGCGGCGCACCCGATAATGCCCGGGAGAAACATCAACACCCCAGCCGCGCGGCAGTTCGTCCGCGGACTGCAGCTCCGCCAGCACGATCGCGTTGTCCCGCAACGTCGGACCGACCACGCGGTAGCCCCGCTCGATCAGCACCTCAACCAGTCGGTGCAGCCCGGCCGCATCGAACGACGCGACCCGATGGTGTTCGCCCGCTCCGTTCACCGGCATAATTACGGGTTCACCCACTCGACGAAATCGGTCAACTCGCGCCGCGGCGTCGCGGGCAGCGGGTCGGCGTTGATGGGCGCCCAGCCCACCCGGAGCAGCATCTGCGGGTAGTTGCCGCCGCCGAAGATGTCGGAGCGAACCAGCTCGCGGGTGTCGGCGATCTCCAGTGGTTCGGTGACCGGGCAACTGGCCAATCCCATCGACGTCGCGGTCAGGAGCACGACGCTGGTGGCCTCGCCGGCCCGCAGCCGCGCCAGCCGGTCGTCGGCCCGCGTGCCCAGCGCAAGCACGACGGCATTGTCCTGGGCGGAGGACGATTCGGGCGCCTGCGGCAGGGTGGGGCCGGCGAAAAACCGCCCAGGTATTTTCGCCGCCGGGTCCGAGGCCGGCGTGCTGTGCGCGGGAACGCCCGCCACCGACGCGTAGCGCCCGCTCCACGCCGTCAGCTCGGCGAGGTAGTCGCGATTGAAGTGCTCCGCAACGGATTCCGCGACGATCTTGTTCAGCTTGTCGAGGTCTTCGACCTGGCAAAGCGTCACGCCGTTTCGGGCGGCCCGGGCGGCCATCAGCGCGATGTCGCCGATGGGCACCGGCCAGGAGCTGTAGTGGCGGCGGTCGGTGCGGCGCCGCGGTATCGCCGCGGCGAGCGCGATGTCGACGGTGTCGGCCGGGTAGGGCGACAATTCGATCGCGGCAAGGTGATTGGGGTCGTCCGGATTCGGCAGCCGCGTCACCTTGGACAGCCAACCGACGGCGGCGAAGGCGACGACGCAGTGATGCAGCGCGGTGCCGCAGCTCAAGATCAGGTCCCTGCCGTCCGGGTCGGTGTTGGGCAGCTGGCGTTCGGCGTCCGCGTACAGGTGCACGCTGGTGTCGTCGACCCGCCACCGCCACGGTTGCGTGTTGTGCACCGAGGGGGCGCGGCCCGCCAGGGTCAGGACAGTCCGGACTGTGCCGGCATCCGGAAAGCGCGCGTTCATCGCTCCAGTTCCCTTCGGTAAAGCTTCGTCACGTCCACGATCGCGTAATCACGTGGGGCGATGCGAGAGCAGGACGGCACTTGGCAAAAGGACTTTGGGCCAATTGCGGAGCTCGACATGACATGTCCTAGGCCGCGATGACGGCGACGTAGACGGACAGCTGGTCGCCGACCGTGCGAGCGGCCGCCCAATCGCCGACGCGGACCGCCTGTTCGAGATCGTCCGGCAGGGGGCTGTTTGCGCCCAGCTCGGCGAGCCAGGCCGACACGACGTGTGCGATCTCATTACCGGGCACCGCGACGGTGCGACCCTCGTGCAGACGATCGGAGACCCGATACAAACGATCCCTCATGGCAGCCCCCTAGATCGGCCTAGGTTTCATCCGACCACTGCGCTGCGTGGGCCCGTAGGGCCGAATGGACCCGGCTGGGAGTGCTTCGGTCCCTTCATCAGCCGGGGCGTTGTGCGGCCGGCCGGCCGCGCGCCGCCAGCGCGCCGGCGAGCGATGTGCCGGCGACCGTCAGCAAGGCGCCGAACATCAGCGCCGAGGCTTCGCCCGGGACGAGAAGGTGTTCCTCGGTGCCGATGGTGGCGGCGGCAACCGGCACGCCGAGCTGCGCGGCGGACAGCACCGCCAACGTCAGCGGCTGGCCGAGCAGTCGTCCCACGCAATGCGCCAGCACGGCACCGAGACCGAGGCCGAGCCCCAGCAGGATGAGCTTCGGGTGCGCGCCCAACTCGCGCACCTGGAGCGAGGCGCCCAGCCAGACGAAGAACAGGGGGCTGAAAAACCCCTCGGTGATACCGAACAGCTGGCGCGCCAGCCGCCGCGGTTCGCCGACCATCGCGATTACCAGACCCAACGCGAAGCCCGCCAGCATGATCGACACGTGGGTGCTGGTTGCCAGCGCCGCCAGAGCGAACAGCACGACCAGGTTGGTGCGCAATTCCAGTGCGAAGCGCCGCTTTTCGGAGTACTTGTGCAGGCGCTGCCGCCAGCCCTTGCGGTCGGCCGCGCGCAGGACGATGAACACCACCACCGCGCAGGCCGCGATGGCAAGCGCGCCGAGCGCCGCGACCGGCGCCCGGCGCAGGTCAATTACCAAGGGCAGCAACACAATACCGGCGGCGTCGGCGATGGCGATCTGCACCGTCACCGACAGCACATCGGGCCCCTGCAGCCCTAGCGAATCGATCACGGGCAGCGCCAGTGCCGCCGACGAGGACGCCATCAGCACCGCGTAGAGCGCGGCGTGCCCGGTGCCGAACGCCTCCCCCAGCGCGACACCGAGGACCGCCGCGGCGGCGCCGACCGCGACCGCGCGCAGCAGCGCCCGCGGCGCCGCCGAGCGCAGCTGGGGGTCGCGGATCGGGACGTGGGTGCCCACCACGAACATCACCAGCGCAAAGCCGATGTTGGCGAGCAATTGCAGGGTCGGGTTGGTGTCATCGATGATGCCGAAGCCGGTTTTGCCGACGACGAGCCCGGCGGCGAGCTCGCCGATGATCACCGGCATCCGCAGGCGCGGCACCGACGCCAACAGCGGACCGGCGAAACCGATCGCGGTCAGCAGTGCCAGGGTGTGGAAGCCGAACCCGTGCACGTCAGCGGCCCTTCCGCGCGGTCAGCACCAAGTCATTCTGCATCCCGATCCGCCGCCGGCATGCGATGGCGCCCGGAGAGTCCCGCGACGGCCATTTTCCCGCCCTAGGCCGGAAACTCGTCGCTGACCGGCCATCCACACCTCTCGAGATGTCGCTTGACGCGTTCGACCTCCTCGGGTGCGGGCATCTGGTCCGTAATTTTGCTGATCATGACCCGGATAGTCGTAGCGTCCACGGGCAGGTCGCCGTGCGCGACGAGCTCAGCCGCGATCTGCATGACCTCCCGATCGGACAACCGCCGACGCAGGACCGCCAGCAACGGGAAGGTGTCAGTGGCCGGAATCCCCGCGGGGTAGCCGGCGCGCAGGAACCCCACAATCCGTGCGATGGCACCGGAAACAGACATCGGCTCTCCTCGGGCCTGGAATATGACTCGGCGCCCGATCTCGACGGCGTGATCGGCGAAGCGTTCGTAGTATCGGCCGAGCAGGGTGACGTCGACGGTGGCGGCCACGCCATGGTTCCACGGCCTGTCAATCATCAGGGTGAACAGCTGGCTGTGCAGCTCGTCCATCATGTCGTCGTCGTGCCGCATTCGCGCAGCGGCGACCGGGTCTCGGGATCGCACGACGTGTCCGGCGACGTTGCTGAGATGGGTGGCGATGCGACCCATTTCGGCGAAGTGACCAATCATCTCTTCAGGCAATGCGCACGCGGGGTAACGACGGCGTGCGATTTCGGCCACGTGCGACGCCAAAGCACCCATGCGCTCGGCATCAGCGATGTTCTTGAGGTCGCCGATCACGACTCGAAGGTCGCCTGCCACCGGGGCTTGAAGCGCCAACAGCGCCAAAGCCTTCCGTTGGGCGGAGCTGCCGTGGTGTGTGATCTTGTCGTGGTCGTTATGGACACATCCGGCGAGCGACACATCGGCTTGCAGCACCGCGTGCGTGGCGCGCTGCATCGCATCAGCGGCCCGCGCGCACATGTCGGCGACGGAGGCTGTCAGAGCCTCCAACTGCCGATGGAATGCGGTGCGCATGTGCGCTCACACTAAGGCGGCTGCTGCTGCGCGACAACGACTTTGGCTCCTGACAGCACTCGTTGCCAAATCTCGGCCGCAGTCAGGACGCGCCGAACGTGCTCATTCGAAGTCGCAGCCGGGGTTGGGTGCGCTGTCGGAGGTGGGTGCGCCGGCCGGATCGATGTAGGTCACGTCGAGCACCAGTGGCGTCGTCCCCAGATTGCGGGCGAGGTGAACATGCTGTGGCCCCGTCGGATCGGTGATGGCGGCCCCGGGGCCGTAGACGCCGTCTTGCTGACAGTCCGACCCGTAGTGGGTCAACACGCCGGACTTGATGACGCCGTAAATCTCGCCCTGGTGCGTGTGCCAGCCGGTGCTTCCGTTTGGTGCGACCGTGATCTCGCTGACGATGTAATCCTTGCCGTCGACGGTTTGCTTCGACAGGGTCGCCGCGCTGACCCCGATGGGCGGCGTCGCGTGTGCCGTCGCGGGCATCACGATGGCCCCGCACATCCCGAAGGCGGCTGCCAACGTCGCTGACACGAATCCGGCGGTCCGCGCGCGCAAATGGTTCACTGCATCCCTTCCTATCGGCGCCTTAGGACATTAACGGAATCTGGTCCCACGAGGCCGGTCTTGCCAGCTCGCGCCCCTTCCGGAACCGACGAGGTTGGCAGAAGATGATTTATGCGCAGGAAGGAGCCCGCTATGTTTCTCCCGATCTCCATTCGGCGCCGGCTAATCGTCGGTGCGATCGGCGCCGGCGCGGTCGCCGGCACGCTATTGGCCACAGCAGGGACCGCCGCGGCCGATCCGCCACCCCGGCCGGCCAACTGCACGGCCGCCGACATCGCCGGTGTCGCAGCGGGTGTCGCCGCGTCGCTGTCGACCTACCTGTACACGCACCCGGACGTGAACGGGTTCTACACCGGCCTTCAGGACCAGCCCAAGGACCAGATCCGCGACAACGTGCAGAACTACTTCAACGCCAACCCGCAAGAGCAGGCAGACCTGGAGAACATCCGTCAGCCCCTGGCCGACGCCCGGCAGCGTTGCCAATGGACTCCGCTGCTGGGCGACAGCAGCGCCACACCCTAGCGAAGGAGATCGCGATGAAACTGTGGGCGCGGTCGTGGACGGCGGCGGGGGTCACGGTGTTGGCCCTCACGGCGATCCCGGAAATCTATGCCGTCGTGCAGCCCTCCGGCGTGGCCAACGCCGACGTCTGCGCGAGCGTCGGTCGGCGCGTTTCGGTGAGCGGGTGCACCAACGTCGCCGACACGGTCAACACCTACGCCCCGCCGCCGGGCGACTATGCGCCTCTGCCGCAAGACTTTCCGCCACCGAACGTGAGCGTGTGCGCCGGGGTGGGCCGACGAATCCACGTGAGCGGCTGCACCTAGAAGCGGGGCGGCGTCAGCCCCCGGCGAGCGCGCGGTCGGCGAGCGCCGCGATCGCCGGTGCCAACAGCCGGGAGTATTCGAGGGTCAGGTGACCGGCGTCGACGTAGACCAGGGTGTTGCCGACGACGACCGGGCAGCGCTTCGCGGTGCAGAACAGTTCGGAGAGGTCCGCGTACTGCCCGCCGCCGGCTTTGACGGCGGCGGCCTCGGCGGCCATGCCGGGTCGGTCGAACGCGTATGACATGGGCGGCGAGCATGCCGTCGCGTCCTCGAGGTGCTCGGACAGGCAGCCCGGCACCGAGGTGGTCAGGTGCGGAAGCGGGCCGAGCACAAGCACCTTGGCGCCGGTCTCGCGCAGTTGACGCACCAGGCGGGTGAGGCCGTCGTTCCAGGCCGGGTCGTACGAGGTGAATCCCGAGCGGAATCCGTTGCTGTGGGTGGCGGTGTACCCGCGGAACACGCTCACCATGACGAGCGCGGGGTGCTCGGCGCGCAGCCGGTCCATGATCTGACCGCGCCACTGCCCGCAGCGCTGGATGTACTCAACAATCGGACTGACAAGTGGGTTGGCGATGGGCAGGTCCATCATCGGGCACGCCGCCTTGGCCATGGCTTCGAGTCGCCAGGGCCGCTGCGTGCCGATCTGCTGGAACGCCGGAATCCACATCGACGAATGCGAATCGCCGACCATGGCCACCGTCGTCTTGGAGTTGGTGTCGCCCATCGCGCACTCGGGCTGCCCGGCTTGCAGGGGCGCGCGCAGGCAGCCGTTGAACAACATTGCCCCGATTTCGCCCGCCGCATCGCCGATCGACGGCTTCAGGTTCGACGGCACGGCCTTCACATCGGCCGATGCCGCGACCGCGGCCTGTACCTGCGAGAACACGTTCTGCACCGCCGCGTCGTAGGCGTCGAGGTTGGTCCCCGTCGGGACGGGCCCGGCAGTGATGGTCAGCGGCGTGGCCTGCGCGCCGCGCGCGACCGCGACCGGCATCGGCAGCGAAGACACCCACATCAGCAACGCCACGCCCACACACGCCGCCGCCGACGTGGCGAACCCGCCGACCGCCAGGCTTTTCGCCGGCGACTTGCGCAGCACAGCGGCGTATCGCAACGGGTTCTCGATGAAACGTAGGGTGAGCCAGCCCAGCCCGCCGGAAACGACGACCGCCGCCACGAACCTGCCGATCAGGCCCAGCGGATGGCCCACGATGATCGGCGCGAACACCAGCACCGGCCAGTGCCACAGGTACCACGAGTAGGACAGTCGCCCGATCGCCCGCATCGGTGACCAGGCCAGGACCCGCCCCGCGCCCCGGTTCGGTGTCGAACAGCCCGCGCCGAGCACCAGCGCGGTGCCCAGGACGGGCACCAGCGCGGCGCTGCCCGGATAGGGAATGTCCGGGGTGAAAACGACGCAGGCCCACAGGACCATGGCCGTCCCGACCCATCCCGTGATCACTGCCGCTCGCGCCGGGAGCCGGCTCCAGTACTCGGCCGTCAGGGCCACCAAAGCGCCGACGGCCAACTGCCAGGCCCTGGTGAAGAGCGAGAAGTACGCCGCGAGCGGCATCACGTAGGTGATCAGCAGCGACAGCGCGAAAGACACGGTCGCGATCACCGTCACGAGCGCCAGGTACGGCCTCTTCGACACGGGCGCGTCGGTCTTCTCGCGCCGGCGCAGGAGCCGGATCAGCCACGCCGTGCCGACGATCAAAGGCGGCCACAACAGGTAGAACTGTTCCTCCACGCCCAACGTCCAGTAGTGCTGGAACGGCGAGGGCGTGCCGCCGGCGAAATAGTCGACCTGTTGGACGATGAACCAGAAGTTCGGAACATACAGCGCGCATGCGATGGCGTCCTTCAGGGCGCCTTGGGCCTGCACGACGGGCAGCAAGACGGCCGCGGCGATCGCGGTGATGACGCCCACCGTGGCCGACACGGGCAGCAGCCGGCGGGCCCGGGCCCCATAGAACTTCCGCAGTCCGATGGTGCCGGTGGTGCTCACCTGGCGCCAGAGCTGCCCGGTGATGACGAAGCCCGAGATTTCAAAGAAGATGTCGGGGCCGACGAAGCCGCCGCTGACACCGGGCATGGAGATGTGAAACCCGAGGATGGCCAACAGCGTGAAGCCGCGCAAGCCCTCGATATCGTCGCGGAACCCGGTCTCTGCCGGCCGCGCAGCCTGCACCCGTTCGGCGGGGCGAACGGTGTCGGCCTGGCGCGTGGTCACCGGCCTATGGTCCCAGAGGCGCTCCGGCTTGGGACGGAAATGGCCGCCGAGAAACCTGTGAGACCGTTTCCCCTGCTAGAGGTCCTGACCTTCCCTCACATCATCGGGGGGAACGGCAGTAGCCAGATCACCGAAGGATCGACGGAGCCCCGGTATTGCGGGCAGTAGGCCGCCACGGAGGCGCCCACGAAGAAGCCGGCATCCCGTCTTGACGAGATGGTCAGCTGCGGGTCGTTCATCACCTTGAGCGCCAGGACGCTCGAGTCTTGGCCTTTGTCGAGTGCGGCGCACACCGCATGCCCATGCGCGATTACGGTGTCGCGGCCGCCAGTGTCGATCCCGTAGTTGTCCAGCGCCGCGATGAACGCGTCATCGTTTGGGTCCGCTGACGCTGGTGCTGGGGGAATCAGCGCGGTGGCGCACAGCAACATCACGCAGACTTTCCACCACTTCACCGAACCGACGTTCATACCGGTCGCGGCCTCCTGTCCGTACGGGCGAGGAAAAAGCTTATGAGTCCGGAATCAGCGGACCCAGTGGGATAGAGGGGGCGTCAACAATCCCCGGCGGGAGGTCAGGCCCGGGCGGCTTCGAGGGTTGTGTCGGGCGCGTCGGCGCCGGGGACGGAGACGTCGGCTCTGAAAGTGCCACGCCTGCAGCCAGTTCCACGGCGCTCCAACTTAGCCCGCCGGATGCGACCGCCACAGCGATGAGTTGTTTGACCTTCAGCGCACCTCTCCCAGTCTCGATACCCCACCCCTAGCTCAGCCCCTGCGCACCTCGAGCGCCTAGGGCCAAACGGCTCAACCTCGGACGGGCCGCCCACCACTCGCGCGGCCGGGGCGACGGCGGGGCGCGGCGGAGCGGGGTGGCCGAGCACGCATGTGGTCGCGGGCGCGGCTCATCACGTCCCCCAGGGTGCGCACGTCGCGGTCGGACAGCGAGTCGAACAGCAGCTCGCGCACCACCTCGATGTGGCCGGGCAAGACGGTGGCGACCCGGGCACGGCCCGTTGCGGTGATGGTGACGACGGTCGCGCGCTGGTCGTCGGGCGAACTGGCGCGGGTGATCAGGCCCTCCTTTTCCAGCAGTCCGGCCTGATGAGTCAGGCCGGAGCGGCTGTACACCACCCCGTCGGCCAGGTCGGTCATGGTAAGGGGGCCTTCGGCGTCGGCAAGTTTGGCCAGGATCTCGAATTGCACGTAACTGAGGCCCCCGTCGGCCTGTAACTGCTCCCGCACCGCGTACTGCAGCAGGCTGACCGCCTCCATCAGCGCGAAGTAAGTCTGCAGCTGGACCGGGTTGAGGGCCTTGACCACGCCTGGAGCGTAATGCTTCGACGTCGAAGTGCCGCGAGTCCTGTTCGTGGGGCTCAGCCTCGGTAGCGCGTGGCGAGTTCGGGGCTTTGCCCGGCGAAGGCGGCCAGGTCCGCCCGGAAGACGGCGTCGAGCAGGCCGGTGTCCTCGACGCCCGGTGCGCAGACCGTCTCGCCCGACTGCAGGCCGTGCAGGCTCGCGGTGACGACGTCGTCGGCGCTCATCCGGGGCACCGCGCTGAGGTCGATGTTCTGGCGCTCGTGGAACTCGGTCGCCACCACGCCGGGGCACACCACCTGCACGGCGACACCGGTCCCCTCCAGCTCCGCGGCGAGGGTCTGCGACATCGTGACGAGGTAGGCCAGGGTTCCCGCGTAGACGGCGCGGCGGGGCATCTGCGAATGCGGGGCGGGACCGCTGAAGGCGATCATGCCCGCCATGTTGACGATCGCCCCGGCGCCGCGCTGCAGCATCCCGCTGAGCGCGGCGCGGGTGAGCATCGTCGGAGCGAGAACCTTCACGTTCACCAGTTCCGCGGCCTTGCCCGTGGGCAGCTCGGCCAACGGCATGTAGTGGGCGACCCCGGCGTTGTTCACCAGCATCGTCAGCGGTTCCGTGGCGCAGATCTCGGCGAGCCGCCCGACGTCGTCGCCGGCGGAGAGGTCGGCGACTACGGTTCGGACGCTCACCTCGGGGTGGGCATCGGCGAACTGCGCCAACCGATCCGCGCGCCTGCCGACGATCACCAGGTCGTAGCCGTCGGCGGCGAGGCGTTCGGCGTATGCGCGCCCGATGCCCGAGCTGGCCCCGGTGACGAGTGCGAGCTTGCCCATGATGTGTTCTCCTATCTCGCGCTGGATCGCCCTGTCCCAGGGCGCATTTGCGCGGCCTGGGCAGCCTGGGGCGCGGTTTACTGGTCGGTGGGGATGAGGATGATCTTGCCGTGCAGGCGGCCCGAGTCGGAATCCTCGTGCACCGCCGCGGCCTGCTCGAGCGGGCGGCGGTCGGCGACCTCGATGCGCAGCTGCCCGTCGTCGACGCGACGGACCAGCCCGGCGAGCTGGGCGGCGTCACTGCGGACGAAGACCCGCTGGGTGCGCACCCCGCGGGCCGGGTTCTGCGGCCCGAAAACCATTGTGCCGACGTGGAATCCGCCGTCGGCGACCACGCCGATCAGGGCTTCGGTCTGCTCGTCGGTGGTGCTGACCAGGTTGAGCACCACGTCGAACGGTGCGCCCTCGACGTCGATCGGCGAGCGGGTGTAGTCGATGTAGTCGATGATGCGGTCCGCGCCCAGGCCACGCAGCCGCTCGGCGTCGCGGGCCTTGGCGGTCGCGGTGACGACGGCTCCGGCCTGCTTGGCCAACTGAACGGCGTAGCCGCCGACCGCACCGGAGGCGCCGTTGATCAGAACCGACTGACCTTCGGCCAGCCCGGCGATCTCGAACAGGGCCTGCCACGCGGTCAGCGCGGGTTCCGGCAGCGCCGCCGCATCGGCCAACGGCACCGACGTTGGGGCGGCGGCCAGCGATTCGGCCGGCACTAGGGCGTACTCGGCGGCGGCGCCGTCGGCGTCCAGCGGCAGGAACGCCACCACGGCGTCACCGATGTTCCAGCCCGTCACGCCGTCGCCGAGTTCGGCGATGGTCCCCGACACGTCGACGCCGGGAATGTGCGGGAAGTCGATCTTGTACACCTCGGCCAGGTAGCCGCCGCGGATACCGGCGTCCACCGGGTTGAACGAGGTGGCGGCAACCTTGACCAGCACCTGCCGCGGGCCCGGCACCGGGCGCGGGGCCTCCTCGACCCGCAGAACGTCGCTACCGCCGTATTCGTGGTACCGCACAGCCTTCATGGTGTCCCTCCTCCAATTGTTTGCTTCGAGTTCGAAGCAGTTACGCCGCCTACAACTCGCTTCGATGTCGAAGCAATTCCCGGGTCGTTATGTGATCGTGGACATAGTCAGGCGATGACCAGCAGCGCGGTCGTGACAAGCATGACGGCGGCGGTGACGCCGTGGACTCCCCACGCGATCGACTTGGAGCCGCCGTTGCGCAGCACGATCGCCGCGTCGGCGAGCGGAATGATGGAGGCGGCCAAGATCGTCCAACCGACCAGGTGGGTCGCGCCGGCGATCATCAGGACGATGACCACCAGGCCCGAGGCGATGTCGCGCACGCCCTTGACGCTCAGGTAGGCGCCGACGCCCGGTTGGTCCAGGTCGGGCAGCACGCCGTAGCCCGCGGCGGCGGCGCGCGGCGCGACGAGGAAGCGCGCGCCGATGAAGATGATGCCGGCGGCGAGGAGCCCGGCGAGGACGTAGCCGATGGTCGTGATGATGGTCATGTCGAGTACTCCTGTTTCGTCAGTGGATTGGTGAAAACGATGTCGGGTCAAGCAATGTCGTCTGAACGTCGACGATGTTCTCGACGTCGAAGCCGGCCATGTCGGCGGCGAATTCCGGGCTGGCCATGATGCGCCGCGTGAGCTGGTCCGGGTCGGCGTCCGGTGGGTAGCCGATCAGCGCGACGAGTCGATTGGCACCTCGCTCCGTCCAGACCCCGTGGGTGGTGACCCCGAACGCCTCGAAGGTGGGCAGATGCCGCGCCCAGTGCACCGCCGCGTACTGCCGCAGGGCTTCGGGCGATCGCAGGGTGTAGATCCTGAGCTGAAGCATCGAAATCTTGCTCCTCGCAGTGTGATTCGGCTACTAGATCATCATCACCGCGCACAGGGCCGCCACGGCCAGACCCTGCAGCGACGCGCGAACGTTGATGATCGAATCCCATTTCTCTTGCAGCGCACGCCCGTTCGGCAGCGCCCGGTCCGCGTCAGCAGCCGCTGTCATTTGCCTGTTGATGGGTGCGCTTACCCGGGTGTAGAGCGCGAGCCAGATCATCAGCAGGATCAGCGCGGCGCCCGCCGCGATCGCCTGCGGCCACTGCGCGCCGATCGCGGCCAGGACCGCGCTCGCCGCGGCGGCCACGATCCCCAGCACTCCGGGCAGCGGCATGCGCCCGTCTCCGTATCGGTGCACGCGGCCCATGACGGCGACCAGGGCCGCGTCGTCGACCGACGCCAGGGCCGGTCGCATCACCATCGCGCAGAACACGTCGGTGCCGTAGACCACCGCGGTGCCTAGCACCGCGATCAGCGCCGCGGCCCGCGTGATGTCGTGCAGAACCATGTCGTAACTCCCCTCATCCGTAGGTGTTAGCAACGCTAACCCATCGTCGGTAGCGCGTCAATAGCATTGCTAGTTTTTCTAGCTGTGATATCTTGGAGCGCATGCCCATCGAGGAGCGTCGTGAGCGCGACCGGGCCGCCCGCCGCCGGCTGATCGTCGGAACCGCGCGCAGGCTGGCCGAGGCCGAGGGCTGGGATGCGGTCACCACGCGGCGGCTGTCCACCGAGATCGAGTACAGCCAGCCGGTGTTGTACAAGCACTTCGCCGGCATGGAACAGATCGCCGACGCGGTCGCCCTCGACGGGTTCGCCGAGCTCGCCGAGGCGGTCCGGGCCGCGCACTCCGACACCGACGCGCCCGGCGACACCCTGACCCGGATGGCCCGCGCCTACCTGGACTTCGCGCGCGACAACCCTGCGGTCTACGACGCGATGTTCACCCGCGCGACCACCATGCGCTTCGCCGCCCAGGACACGCCGCCGCAGCTGATCGCGGCCTTCGAAGCGTTGCGCCAGGCGGTCGGTAGGGTCGCCGGCGACCAGGACGCCGACACGCTCACCGAGGTGTTCTGGGCCGCTCTGCACGGGCTGGTAACCCTCGCCCGGACCGGACGACTGCGCCCCGAGTACGAGGCGGAGCGTCTGCAGCTGCTCGTCGATGAGTTCACCGGCACACGAGAAACGACGGCATGAAAAGTGGCTCCCGGCAAGCCATCCGGGAGAAGGCTGCCGGCGTGACAGTCAGCCACGCTGCCTGAGTACGCGAGCCCCTCAGCGCCACTATGGCGAGGCCAAGGAATCCGTTTATTGTGGAACGATCGATTTCGCGCTCGAAGGAGCCACCGACGGTCAACAGAGGTAAGACGCCGCCGACCGACCCGCTCACACCTGGCGAACGCCGTGCGATGCGGATAGCGGTCGTCGTTTTCGTCGGGGCTATTGCCGCCGGCTCGACAGCATGGGTTTTGACCGACCACTCGTCGGACCCCTACGACCGATCGGGCGATGGCTGCGTGAATGTCACGTTCGCGAGTTCGATGGGCGGCGCACTCCAGCACGCATGTGGTACCGCCGCGCGTGACTGGTGTCGCGCCGTCTACGCCCAACATGACGCCCACGCGGAAGCGGTTCAGGCTCAATGTCGTGTCGCGGGGATTCTGCCGTAGGGCATGGTCATGGGTGGTGGCTCAACGCGCACGAATGTCGTTCTGGTGCACGGCGCTTTTGTAGACGGATCCAGCTGGCGGGCAGTTCATGATCTACTCACACAGGACGGTTACGACGTTGCCGTGGTGCAGAATCCGACCCTGTCACTGCGGGGCGACGCTGCCGCAACGCGGCTGATCGTGGACGAACAAAACGGGCCGGTCGTGCTCGTGGGACACTCCTACGGCGGCGCGGTCATCACCCAGGCGGGCACCCACGACAAGGTCATAGCCCTCGTCTACATCGCGGCTTTCGTGCCGGATAAGGGCGAGTCGGTGAGAACGTTCTACGGCGACCCGAACGCGGCGGGGTCACCACTTGTATCGGCGCCCGGCGGGTTCCTGTTCCAGGACCGGCAGGGGTTCCATGAGTCATTCGGCGCCGACCTGTCGGCCGAAGATGCCGCGTTCATGGCCAGCGCGCAGGTCCCGTTTGCCTTGGAAGCCATGGACGAGCCGGTCACCGAAACCGCCTGGCGCACCAGGCCCAGCTGGTATCTGGTCGCAACCGAAGACCGCATGATCCCAGCGTCAGCCCAGCGCGCCATGGCGCAACGGGCCGGTGCCACGACGCTCGAGGTGCCCGCCAGCCACGCTGTATACATGTCGCAGCCGGCCCAAACGGCAGCCCTCATTCGGCAGGCCTGCCCCTAGGCGAATCGCGCCACACGCCTCGCATCGCCAAGCCGTTGGCCGTGAACGCGAAGGACTTTCATAACCCGGGCTTGAACCTGTAGGTCTCGCCATGAGCGAGGTAGACGAACTCCGTCTTCGCGGTCGAAGTCTGGGCGGCCTTCTTGAAGTCATCAAGTCCGGACAGGAATACCGAGAAGTCGTTGTAGTGGATGGGAATGGCTGTGCGAGGTTTGGTGATCTCGACAGCCTTCACTCCTTGCTCGCCGGTCATCGTGACAACCGTGACGAGGAAGGTGGTGCCACCCGTGTGAATGAGACCGAGGTCTATGCCGGGGTAACGACGCGGAATCTCCTCGAGGCTGTCGAATAGCATTGTGTCCCCGGTTATGTAGAGCCGGTACAAGTGATCGGACTTGCGGCCGAAGTCGAGCAAGTGCCCGTTAACCGGCATCAACAGTGCGTTCACTGCTTCGTCGGTGGCATGCTTGCCCGGCATGGCGGTGATATTCAGTGTCGCGTCCCCTTTCTTTACCAAGAGGGACTCCCAGGTGTCGAGCGGATAGCCCTGCTCGAAACCGAGGGCGCTGAGCTTGTCCACCGCGTCAGCCGTCGAGACAATGGGCAGTTTCTTGTCGAGCTCTTGGGCGGCGACGTCATCGAAATGATCGCCGTGATAGTGCGACAAGATGACCAGATCGATCGGTGGCAGGTCAGCGACCTGGCAAGCAGGCTCGACCTCGCGCCGAGTCCAGATGCCATGTCCGAGGTTCACGTGCTCGCCTTTGTGAAGGAAGGCGGGATCCGTCAGAATCGTCAGTCCGCCGAAACGGATCAGTGTGGTGGCGTTACCGATGAAATAGACGTCCCCCTCGTCGAAATGTGCTGCTCCACCACCTGTTAGCTCAAAGGCATTCGTCATCGGCTCTCCTTCGGGTGAAGCCGGACCCCGCCCCCAAACCGGCCAGGGGTAAACCATGTATCGGGACTCCTGTCAACGATGTCCCGAGACATCACATGGTAGCCCTGGAACGGTTCTAGTCGAACGAGATCAGGCCACGTCTACATATAGGTCCGTCGGAGGATTCGATCCGCAGCGGAGCCACCGAGATCGGTGTCTCACTCAAACCGACAAATCAAAGCCGGTACGGGACGAGTAGGAAGCATTCGTACTTTTGTCCCTGCGGCCGCGCCGCTACGCCGGCGTCCTTCAGGATCTTGACGACGGGTCGTCCACTATTCCGATGCGTTGAGACATCACACGCGGTCGCGCTGATAGGACTGAACTGCGACCGCTCGACCCCAGTCGGACGTGGGCTGAATTCCGTTGTAGTGCAATGGTCTCGAAGCCATCTGACCAGGCTTACCGTCTCGCGGCGTCTCTGTTCGACTCCCTCAATCCGCACCTAGTTGATGCTCCTATTCGTGTTGAGCCGTCAAGCGGCGGTGAGCCACCGGCGGTAGTTGTTGGCGAGGATATCGTTGCCTCGCTGTCCTCGGTCGAGCAGTCAGATGGTGATTATTGGGACGGCGAAATGCGTGGCGACGGTGGCCAAAGTGAGGTTGGCTTGCCGGGCGGCCGCGGGTCGTTGTGGTCATTAGTCGGGCCGGGTCGCGCCAGAAGCCGCGGATCTGTTTCTTGGTGTGAGCGGCCATAGCGTCCAATGCTTCTCGTCACCGCCAAACGCCTGCCGCAGCGCATCGCGCTGTGCCGAGCCGAGCGGTCTTGAGGCAGGCGGCGTCGTGGTTACGCCGCCACGCCTAGGCTCGTGAGCCCGCGCAGTACCGGATTCGCCCGGTACACGGGCAGGTCCTCCACGAGCGAGAGCCTCGGGAACCGCTTTGTCAGCATGTCAAACGCGAGCTGCGCCTCGAGCCGCGCAAGCGGCGCACCGAGGCAGAAGTGCGTGCCGAACCCGAACGCGAGGTGCGGGTTCGGGTTGCGCGTGAGGTGAAGCTGGTCGGGGTCGTCGAACACGTCGGGGTCGTGGTTCGCCGAGCCAATGCTCACCAGCACGAGCGCTCCCTCCGGGATCACCTGGTCGTCGATCGCGACGTCTTCGAGCGCGACGCGCACCGTCGCCTGCACGGGCCCGTCGTAGCGGAGCAGCTCTTCGATCGCAGTCGGGAGCAGCGCGCGTTCGTTGCAGAGCCGGTTCCACTGATCGGGCTCGCGCAATAAGGCGAGCGTGCCGTTGCCGATCAGGTTCGTCGTCGTCTCGTGGCCGGCAAGCAGCAGCAGGTTACTGGTCGCGAGCAGCTCGGCGTCGGTGAGCGCGTCGCGCTCCTCCTGGGCCGCGATCATCGCGCTGATCAGGTCCTCGCGCGGGGCGCGGCGGCGGGCGGCGATGATGTCGGCGAGGTAGTCGAAGATCTGGCGCGCCGCCTCGGCGCCGGTTGCGCGCGCCTCCGCGCTTGGCGACCCGAAGCCGTTGATCATCGCGCTGGACCACTGGCGGAACTGGCGGTGGTCCTCGACCGGGACGCCGAGCAGCTCGGCGATGACGATCGCCGGGAGCGGCTCGGCGAGGTCGTGGATCAGGTCGAAGGTGCCCTTGTCGTGCGCTTCGTCGACGAGCTTTCCGACGATCGCCTCGATGTGATCGCGCAGCGCGGCGATGTGCTTGGGTGTGAAGGCCTTGTTGACGAGCGTGCGGACGCGTGTGTGGTCGGGCGCGTCCATGGTCAGCATCGAGCGCATGCCGGTCGCGTTCTGGCGCAGGAACTCCGGCATGCGGTCGAGGTTGTCGCGCATGAGCGGCGCGCGCATGCGCTCGACCGAGAAGCGCGGGTCGCGCAACGCCGAGTGGACGTCGCGGTAGCGCGTGAGCATCCACGCGCCGGGTCCGGCGTAGTTCGGGACCGGCACCTCGAGCACGGGCCGCACGGTGCGGATCACGGAGTAGATCGGGTAGGGGTTCTCGAGCGAGCCGGCGCTGCGCAGCGGCAGGAACAGGTCGAAGTCGCCGGAGCCGTCAGAAGAAGGATGCGGTGACGACCGATCGGGAGAGGGCGCGGAGCGCTGCCGGGCACGAGACCTCATGGCGGGATCCTCTGGGCGAGCGCAACGTTGAGAATGACCGACTGACCGGCAACAATAACACCGTGCCCACGATCGCCTCAAGCGAAGCGCACCCTGCATCTTTACCTCGATAGCAAAGGCGCGCTGCTGCTTCGTGATCCGACACTTGCGCTTCGTCCGAGTCCTGCGCGTGGTGCTCGCGGTCGTGCGCGTCCTACCCCGGTACCTGCTGCTCCTGGCGCGCGATCGCACCGCCCTGTGGCCTACGAACGACGCCGACTGGCAGCGCGCGCACCGCGCGGCGGCCCGCGAGATCAAGCGCGTCGCGCTCTCGCTCGCCGGCGCCTTCACGAAGGCCGCCCAGATCCAGGGCGCGCGGGCCGACTTCTTGCCAGCGCCCTTCATCGAGGAACTGAGCCAGTTCCACGACGCAGTGCCACCGCGCCCCTTCGAGACGCTGCGGCCGCTCGTCGAGCGCGACCTCGGCCGCCCGCTCGACGAGGTCTTCGCGACGATCGACCGCCGGGCCCTCGCCGCCGCTTCGTTGGCGCAGGTGCACCGCGCGACGCTGCGCGACGGCAGCCAGGTCGTCCTGAAGATCCGTTATCCCGAGATCCCGAGGATCATCCCGCTCGACCTAGGCATGCTGCGCCGCGTCGTCGGAATCGTCATGCTCCTGCAGCGGCGCATCGACCTGCGAGCGCTCGTCACCGAGACGACGCGTTTCATCGAGTTCGAGCTCGACTTCCGGCGCGAGGCACGCTCGACCGAGCGGCTCGCGAAGAACCTCGCTGACGTCCCCTTCGTGGTCGTCCCGCGCGTGCATCCGGAGCTGTGCGGCGACAACGTGATCGTGCTCGAGTACCTGGAGGGCATTCAGGTCGCGCGCACGAAAGAGCTGGTCGCGGCGGGCCACAAGCTGGCGGAGATCGCGCGCAAGATCGGCGCGCTCTACGGCACGATGATCTTTGAGCAGGGCTTCTTCCACGGCGATCCGCACCCCGGGAACCTGCTGGTCCTGCCCGACGGCCGGATCGGCCTCCTCGACTTCGGCTTGGCCAAGGAACTGCCACCCGGATTCGCGCGGCTCATCGCGACGATGATGGTCTGTTCCATGATCGGCGACTCGCGTTCCGCGCTCGCCGCGGCCGAGCAGCTCGGCTTCGACGTCGCCTCGATGAAACCCGACAACCTGCGCACGCTGATGCTGATGACGATCGGCGACAGCGACACCGAGGCCGGCTTCTTCGAGATCCTGGGCGAGACGAGCCTGCGCAAGATCCCGGAGGACTTCGCGCTCGTCGGGCGCACGCTGATCCTGCTGAACGGGCTCTCGTATCGACTCGCGCCCGGGCGCCGGCTCATCCAGGCCGAGCTACTCAAGCACCTCGCCGCAGGCGCGGCCCGCGCAGACGGCGACGAGCGCGTCTCATCGGCGCGCAGGTCGATGTAGCAAGCTCGGAGGACGAGCCGCAAGACCGGTCCGAAGTAGTCCCGCCGCGCAGCTCGGCTCCTCACCAGCGCACACGGAAAAAGGCCCGAACCAAAAGCAGGTTCAGGCCTATTCCGATGTCCTGAGACATGAAAAATGGCTCCCGGAAAGCCTTCCGGGAGCCATTTCACCTGGTAGCGGGGACAGGATTCGAACCTGCGACCTCTGGGTTATGAGCTAGGCGGCTGGCGTTCTTCAGTGTTCGAACCATCCCATAACTGCAGGTCAATACCAATTGTCCGTTCACGTTGTTGCGCGGAGTCGCACCGGTTTTGGGTGGTTTCGCAGAGTTTTGTTCCCAAATCTGTTCCCAAATCTCGCTGCGGCCACAGCCGATAAGCGGATCGGCTAAGCCAGTTAAGGAGAACAGTTCTGGGTGTTCGGCGGGTGCGCGGTTGGGCCCGTGAGTCTGGATATGGCCCCCACGCGAGTAGCACTACTGCATATCGAGTACGACGCGGAACCTCGCCTGTCCCGACATCATTCGATCGTAGGCCGCAGGGGCGTCTTCGAATGAGAACACCTCATTCATCGGTGTGATTCCGTGATTGGCGCTGAACTGCAGGCTGGCCTCGTTATCGATCGCCGAACCTGTAAGGCTACCGATGATCGAGCGGCCGCCGAAGATGAGGTCAGTGGTACTGACCTCGATCGGGTCATCGGCTCCACCCACCACAATCAGCTGCCCTCGCGGAGCCAAGCCCGCCACCAAAGGTGACATGGATGCTCCGCTGGCGGCGGTAGCCACGATCGCCACGGCTCCGCCAAGTTGTTGGAGCATCTCGGCGGGATCGCTTGCCGCGCTGTCGATGTAATGGTGTGCGCCAAGCTTTTTGGCCAACTCCGCTTTATCAGTGCCGCGCGCGATGGCCGCGACGCGGTAGCCCAGTTTGTTGGCGTACTGCAGCCCGAGATGCCCCAGGCCGCCGATGCCCTGGATCGCCACCAAAGCATCGGGCTCGGCACTGAGGTTGCGAAGAGCGTTGTAGGTGGTCAGGCCGGCACACAGCAGCGGCGATGCATCAATTGACCGCAGAGTGTCGGGCACCCGAGCCAGCCCGGTGGCACGCGCGTAGGCCACCTCGGCGTAACCGCCGTCCACGCCGGTCCCAAACAGCGGCTGGTTTTCGCAATTAACGAAGTCTCCGCGGCGACACCACGTGCATACGCCGCAATGCCCACCCAGAAATCCCACGCCGACGCGGTCGCCGACCGACCACCTGGTGACACCCTCTCCGATCGCATCGATGACGCCGACCACTTCATGTCCGGGTACCACGGGTTGGCTGGGATCGGGTCGTCGACCCTCGACAGCGAGGATGTCGCTGTGGCACACGCCGCAGCTCTGTGTGCGAAACCGAACGTGACCCGGTTCCGGCTGACGAAGTTCACGCTCTACGAGCTCGAACTGCCGCTGCCCGGTTACTTGGAACGCGCGATAGGTCGACATTCTCAAACCCTCTCGACAAGCTCGGAGGCTGTGCTGGCCCACCAGTCGGTAACCAACGCAGCGTAATCGCCGGGGCGTTCTTCCCAGCAGAAATGGCCAGCACCGGGAATGAAATCGACGCTGCTGTTCGGCAACCGCTCGCCGAGGTATGTGGCGTTCACTGCTGGCACCACCTCGTCCTCGCTGCCCTGAACAATGCGAACCGGGGTCTTCACGCCGGTCAGCAGCTCACCGAGCACCGGGAGCTGTTGCGGGTAGGACTGGACGTAGACGATGGATTCGGCGAACTTGCTCCCTGCATAAGAGGCGACGTAGTCATCGTGGGCCTCAGCCGACGGCGTGAAGCCGGTGATGGTGCTCAACGCGATCTCGACGATCTTCTCGCCGCCGATCTGACGGTACGGTTCCAGGTGCGTGGCCTCGACCCATTCCTTGAGTGGGTTGCCCACCGTGATTGGCACTGCCGCGCCACCGGTCCCGACTACCAGGCTCGTAAACCGGTCCGGATGTGCGGATGCCGCGAACAATGTTGCTGCTGTGCCGACGTCGGGTGCCACCACGTGCGGCTTCGCCAGACCAAGGGCATCGGCGATGCGAACGATGAACTCGCCCATGGCTTTCGGATTCATCAGCTCTTCACGTCGCTCCGAACGGCCGAATCCGGGCAAGTCGACAGCGATCACATGTGCGACCTGGGTCAGCTGCGGCCATGCCGATTCGAACGCATAGAGGCTTTCCGGCCACGGGCTGAGCAGCATTGCTTCAAGCGCGCCACTTCCACCCTCGGCATAGCGAATTTCAAGTCCGTCGACGCTGAGTGTTCTGGTTTGGATCAGGGAGGTCATTGCAACTCCTTCGAAATCAAAGTGCCTTTGGTTAGTTTTGACAGCCGCTACCGCTGAACTTCGGCGTCGGCGCGCGCCTCGATCGCGTTGACGCTGTGGACGAACGCCTTCCTCAACACGCCCTTACCGATCGTTCCGAGCACAACGGCCAGGAGGCGGCCCTTAAGGTTGATGCCCTCGCGGACAATGACAACGTCCACATCCGTGGTGCCGTCGAGCTTTGGCGTCAGCGTGTAGACGTAACCCGATGCGCCGCCCCAGGTGTTCGAGTCGGTGGTCGTCAGCGTGACGCGGTTGGGATCGGACCAGTCATAGTGCAGGCGTTCCCAGACGCCACCCGAGCCTTCGGTGACATCGGCTGCGCCTGCGCTCTTGTGGTGCACGACGAGGTCGCTATCAGCGCTGTTCGGAAAGAGTTCGGAACGACCTGGTCCGAAGTCGGTGAGCCCGGCAATGAACTGCTCAGGAGTGGCGGTTGTCGACCGGTGGAAGTGAAGCGTGGACATGGTGTCCTCCTTGCTTGAACGGTTGCCTTTCGTTCACGGGAAGCGCATTGCCGACGACGCGAATTCCTTCGTGAACCGCGGCGGGCACGCCCTATCGATCCTGGTACCGCGAGGGACAGGCTTAAGATCGGGCAATGTCGGCGACGGCCAGCGCGCTGGGTGACTTTCTGCGTGCGCGCCGCGAACAACTCCGGCCCGAAGACGTCGGGTTGAATTCCGGACCTCGCAGGCGCGTCCCTGGACTGCGTCGCGAGGAGTTGGCGATGCTCGCCGGGATCAGCGTCGACTACTACCTACGGCTCGAACAAGGCCGTGACGAGCATCCGTCGTCGCAAGTGCTCGAAGCGCTCGCCCGGGCTCTGCGACTCGATGTCAAGGCAACAGAGCATCTTCATGGGCTGGCCGGCTTGCGGGCCACACATCGCCCTCGGACTGTTGCTGACGTGGAGGCCGAGGGTCTGGATCAGCTGATCGACCAGATCTCACTTCCGGCGATCGTTGCGAATCGATATCAGGATGTGTTGGCCGCCAACGCAATTGCCCGCGCTCTGTCGCCTGGCTTCGTCCCCGGCGAGAACTTCCTGAGGTGGCGACTGTTGGCGCCGGCTGCGCGCGACTTCTTCGTCGACTGGGACGAGGCAACTGAAGTCGCGGTCAGTGGGCTACGCGAATCAGCGGCGGGTGATCTGAATGATCCTCGCTTACATGCCTTGATCGACGAGCTCTTGACGACCAGCGACCGATTCCGCGAACTGTGGGCGCGCGCAGATGTGGGATATCGCACCGGCATCCTCCACCTGCGGCATCCGGTCGTGGGCGATCTCTACCTTCGCCGCACCAGGCTGAGCCTCCCGGACTCCGACACGCAGGTGTTCTTTTACCATCCCGAGCCGGGCAGCGATTCGGCGAAAGCGCTCAAGGCGCTCGCGGTGTCATAACCGGCCAGAGATTGGGCTACGGGTCGAACGTCAGCAGCGGCTTGCCTCCGTGTTCGGGTGCTTCCGCCAAAGAGACGGCTTCGCTGAACTTTTCGATGGGAATCGGCTGGCCCTGTGGCACGCGCAGGGCGCCGCTCTCGGCGAGCTGAAGTGTGCGGTTGATCGTCGCGACGATCTGATCCTTGGGGGTCTCGGTGAGCCAGCGGAAGAGCCAGAACCCCCGAACCGTCTTGGTTTCGTAGATCAGTGAGCGCGCAAAGATCGGGATGGTGAGTTTGTTGGGATCGGTTTGGCGGTGTGTGGACAGCGCACCGTAGACGATCAGTTCGCCGTGGGGTGCCAGCGCCCGTGACACGTCTGCACCGACCTGACCGCTGACGCAGTCGATCGCCTTGGACACGCCGTCGGGGCCGACTATGTCGGCGACCCGCTCACGTAGGTCTTCATCCTCGGTGCAGATCACCGCGGTACCTCCCAGCGCGAGGATGTCCTCGACCGCGGATCGACGGCGCACCACATTGAGGGTCTTGAAGCCGATGTGGGCTCCCAGTTGGATGACCAATTGGCCCACTGTCGAACCGGCCGCTGTCTGCAGCAGCCATTCGCCTGGCCGAACGTCGAGCAGCTGACCGGTCAAGATCACGGCGGTGAGCGGATTGCTGAGAAGTTGGGCAGCCGTCGAATCGGTCATCCCGGCAGGGACCGGCAATACCCGCTCGGCGTCGGCGAGGATGTACTCCTGCCATGTGCCCGTGATCCCAATCGTCGCGACTCGTTGTCCAACGGCCAGACCGTCTGTGCCGCTACCGATTTCGTCGATCACGCCAACGGATTCGATCCCGGGCACGGCGGGGAACTCCGGGGTGAAGCCGTAACGGCCGCGAATGGTATGCAAATCGCTGGCTTCGACAGGCGCCGCGGCGACCCGGATCCGGACCTGGCCAGGGCCCGGCTGCGGGATCGGGCGGGTCTTCAGCTGCAGAACCTCGGACGGCTCGCCCACCCTGTTCGCGACTAGCGACCGCATGGTTTGCACCTTCGTGACGCTCCTTCGGTCGAACCCACGTTCCACACCGGTCCGCTATCTGCCGTACCCGCGGCAATGCTGCCACCACGGCGGTCCTTTGGGGTCGAGTCGCCGGGGGCAGACTCGGAGGATGCAAGCCGACTACACGCTTTCCCAGAGGCCGTATGTTATTGGGCCGAAGTGCTTAACCACCACGATCCCAGGCTCTTCGATGAGATTGACGGAGACGTGATGGTGCTTATCACTTACGTCGGAGATGTCGAGGAAGGCAATGTCGACTGGTTCCGTCGCACAGAGCCGATCGATCAAATAGATCTTGCGTTTGAGCTTCGCGCTCCTCACAAACCCCAAGCTGACGCCCCGAATAACCAACTCGATCGCGAACTGGTGGCGGAGTTCGCGCGGTCACTCCTCTCCAGCCGGTTCAACGGCGATTCACTCGAGCACGCAATCGACGAGATTGTCGATGCGGTAGCTCCCCCCGGAGACAGGCGGATGGTCCATATCGTGGACGCGAACGTCGACTTGATTGCTTGGCCCGGCAAGCTGCCCCAGGCGCGCAAAGTGCAGTCTGCCGTCATCGCTGAATTGCTGGATTATCTAGGGCTGAGCTTGCGACAAGATCATGGCCGGCAGGTGGGCGATATTTCCGACTCCGATCGGAACTCCGTGCTCAACAAGGAAGTTGTCCCGTTCTTCGGAGATGCGCTACAGACGCATCTAGCTCAATACGAGAAACTGAATCTTCTCAGAAAGCTGATCATCCAGAACGAAGCACTCATACACGAGGAGTACGTCGAGCGAACGCGCTACTCGTCGAGGCTAGCCTGCTTTGGACACGGGCCTGATGAGGTACAACGGCTTGGCCAGCATCTCATCGAGACGAACACAGCATCGGTGTGTTCCCGATTTCTGATCGAGCTGGCTTCCGCGATCCAGCCCAGCGACACCGAGAACATCACTGATGAGGGTTACGACCTTCTGATGGCATTGGCGTCGGAAGTGGTTAATAAGGGCTTTCTCTCAGACGCAATCCACGTTGGGCTTTCGCACGCATCGTTGTCGATCCTGCCTTCTGGCCGTCTAGGAATCGTTCGCGAATCTGATCGATACACTCAAGCACTTCAGGGCCTAATGAGTACAACGGCAGACGCAACGATCGACGAGGCACTGCAATCAACGCAAGCTACCTCTGAAGATGACAACGACAAGGAGGATTTCGAGCTTGCAGAACGATTGGCGATCGAGGAATTTGGCTTTAGCTTCACACAGATTGCGCTTTTTACGAGTGAACTCGTGAACTTGTCCCATGAGCTTGACCAAGACGATGTAGGCATCCTTGATGTTGCGAAGATCCGCGAGGGCATGGTTGAAAAATTTCAATGGCCACTAGAACTAATTGACGCCTTGATTGAGGAGCTTTCGCTACGCCGAGTGGATGACTTTTGGAGCCTCGGTGCCGACGTTAGGCCTTGGCGCTTCAATCGAGCTCGTTCGTATTTGAGAAGACCGCTGATTCTCTGGAACATGGACGGCGCCGACATTGCAATGTTCGGACACCGCAACGTGATTCGAACTTCATACGAGATGCATGGCCAGTATCTATCTGGCCGGCTGAAAGCAAAGACAACCGCCATGAGGGAAGCGCTTGGTCGCGCACGAGTAAAGAAGGGCGAGGACTTCGAGCGTAAGGTCGCGGCTGACCTCAAGCACTATTGCGAACCAGTCGAGCGTCGTGTCCAGAGAATCGGCGAGCACGATCTCCGCAATATTCGGGGTGCTGATATCGGTGATATTGACGTCGTCGCGTTCCATGAACCCTCACAGACGTTGTACATCATAGAGGCCAAATCGTTCATCACCGCTCGCACGCCAAGCGAACTTCAAAACGAGTTGTCAGATCTACTTGAGGGGCCGCATAGTGCGGTCGAGAGATTACGTGGCAGATACGAATGGGTTGTCGACAATAGGGACGCAGTCTTCACTGCCTTTGGAATCAACTCGACGAACACCTCGATAAAACCGCTCATCGTCATCGACGCCGATCTGCTGACGGCCCAGTTCGCGACGAAGTACGACGTCGTTACCCTCCGCGAACTAAGGGATTATGTAGAGCAAACGTCCCAAATAAGTTCAGGCAGCTAGAACCGGCCCACCTCAGTCACCGCCGACCACCAGCGCACGCGGATAGCGCTCGCCGTCTGGACTCTGACGGTGTTGGGGTTACGTTCCCAACCAAATCGTTAGCTTTGCGAATGTTCCCAAACGTGTTCCCAAAGGGTATGAAAACGGCCCCCGGAGAGATCTCCGAGGGCCGTTTTACCTGGTAGCGGGGACAGGATTCGAACCTGCGACCTCTGGGTTATGAGCCCAGCGAGCTACCGAGCTGCTCCACCCCGCGTCGGTAAATGACAGGTTACCGAACGTGCGTCGCGGCGGCCAAATCGCGGGCTGACCAGGCCATTCTCAGCGATGCACGCGGACGGGCAGGTTGCCGCAATGCACGAAGTCGCGCACCGGCTGCAGGCCGATCATCAAACGCCCGCCCACCAGCCAGGCCGGTGTGCCGTCGACGCCGCGGTGCCGCGCGACCCACTCGGCCTGCCCGACGGCGGCCACCGCGCTGCCGTCGGCCAGGGCGGCGCGCAGGCGGCCGACATCGACTCCCGCCGCCGAGGCGTGCCGGTCGATGACGGCCTGGTCGTCGATGTCCTCCCCGAAAACGAACTGCGCGTCGAATAGCAGGCGGTGCAGTTCGGCAAAAGCCTCGGGCTGGTTGAGCCGCGCCCACTCGGCAGCCGCCAAAGCCCGGCGACTGTGGGGTATCCGCGAGGGCCAGCGCAATGGCATCCGTACCGCCCGGGCCTGCCGCTCGATGGTCGCGTACCTCGGGCCGTGGCCGTGCCGCATCGGCAGCCCGCCGGGCGGCATGCCGGGGTGCGCCTGGAATGGCAGCAGGACGACGTCGAATCCGGCCTCGGCGAGGATGGCGGTCCGGTGCTGCCCGACATAGGAGAACGGGCACGCGAAGTCGTACCAGTGCAGCACCGTGCGTTCGTCGTAGTAGGACTCAGTCATGGTTTCCTCCCCGGCGCGGCGTGCATTCCCGGATAAGCGCTTCGGTGGCCTGGCTGAGCAAGCTTGCGGCGTGCGTGGCGCAGCGCCGCAGATCCGGCTCGAACTCGTTGAGGGTGCGGACGGCGGCGAAGCCCGCCGCGCGGGCCTGGGCACTGGTCAGGGTCGAAACCCCCGCGATGGCGAACGTCGGCACGCCGCGCCGGTGGGCGCATCGAGATACCCCGACGGGCGCCTTGCCACGCAGCGACTGGACGTCCAGGGACCCCTCCCCCGTCACTACCACTCTGGCGCCCACCAGGTTTCGGTCCAGCCCGATAAGTTCAAGGATCATGTCGATGCCGGGCCGCATGCGCGCGCCCAGCACCGACAGCGCCGCAAAACCGACGCCGCCCGCGGCGCCGGCCCCGGGCCGATTGCGGCAGTCGGTGCCGGTCGCGCGGTCGACGAGGTCGGCCCAGCGGGAAAGACCGCGCTCGAGCGCTGCAATCTGGTCGCCGTGGGCGCCCTTCTGGGGTCCGTAGACGATCGCCGCGCCGTGCGGTCCGCACAGCGGGCTGTCCACATCGGCGGCCAGCGTGAAGGCGCTCTCGCCGATGGCCGGATGCAACCCGCTCAGGTCGAGCCGATCGGCCTGCGCCAGGCCGCGGCCGCCGGGCGGGATCGGATTGCCATGGTGGTCAAAGATTTTCGCGCCCAACCCGACCAGCATGCCGGCGCCGCCGTCGGTGCTGGCGCTGCCCCCGACGGTGATGACGATGTCGCGGCAGCCTTCGTCCAGCGCGAGGGCGATCACGCTGCCCAACCCGTAGGTGGTGGCCGTCATCGGCGCGGGCGTCCCGGACGGGAGTCGCTGCAGGCCGCAGACGTCGGCCATCTCGATGACCGCCCGCGTGCCGGTCCGGGCGTAGGCGGTGTGCACCCCGGCGCCGGTTGGTCCCGTGACGTATGCGTGCATGCGCTGGAATCCGGCGGCCAGCACGGCGTCGAGGGTGCCCTCGCCGCCGTCGGCGACGGGGCAGGTGATGGTGGTCGCATGCGGATCGGCTCGCCACACGCCCTGCGCCATCGCCCGCGCGGCTTCCTCCGCGCGCAACGATCCCTTGAATTTGTCGGGCGCCAGGACGATGTGGCCGCCCATCAAACGACCATCCAGCCGAGCCACGGGGTGCTTTGCAGGTACACCAGCACACACATCAGCGCCAGCAACAAGAGGCTCCACTTGAACACCGTGCGGAACAGGTCCCCCTCTTTGCCCTTCATCTGCACCGCGGCGGTCGCGATGACCAGGCTCTGCGGCGAAAGCATCTTCCCGATCACGCCGCCCGATGAGTTGGCCGCCGCCAGCAGCGTCGGGCTCAGTCCGGCCGCATGCGCGGCGCTGACCTGCAGAACCCCGAAGAGCGAGTTGGAGGAGGTGTCCGATCCGGTGACGGTGACCCCAAGCCAGCCGATGATCGGGGCGACGATCCCGAGCAGGCCGCCGGCGCCGGCGATCCACAGGCCCAGCGTGGTGGTCTCGCCGGACAGGTTCAACAGGTATGCGAGCGCCAGCACCAGCCCGACGGTGAGTGCGGCGCTGCGCAATTGGATTGCGGCCTGCGCGTACGCTCGCACCGCCTGGCCCACCGAAGTCCGTAGCACGAGCATGGTGAGCAGTCCGCTGACGAAAAGCAATGTGCCGGCGGCGGAAAGGAAGTCGAGCTTGTAGGTGGTCAGCGGGGAGGCCTTGTGCGCGGCGTTGGCGACGTGCAGGCCGGGCCAGGCGATGCTGGTGCCGCCTTGCTTGAGCAGGGCGGTGAACGGCTTCCACATCGACAGCGAGAAGATCGCGGTAACCATCACGTACGGCGCGTAGGCCAGCAGGACGTCCTTGCGGGAGTCGACCACCTCGTCGCGCACCCCGCTCGCGGCGGGAGCGGTCAGCACGGCGCCATCCAAGCGGCCCAATGCCGCTGTTGCGCTTTCCGTGTCGTGTGTTACCGCCGCCTCTTCCGGCGCGCCGGTCAGTGCAGCCTTCGGACGCCACACCCGCAGCAACAACACGATGGAGCCGGCGCTGATGATCGATCCGGCGATGTCGGTGAGCTCCACGGAAAAGAAGTTGGAGCAAAGGAATTGGACGATCGCGTAGACGCCGCCGCCCATCGCGGCCGCCGGCCAAGCATGTTTGAGGCCGTTGCGACCGTCGACCATGAATATCAGGATGAACGGCACGATGCAGGCCAGGATCGGCGTTTGCCGACCGACCATGGCGCCGAGCGTGTCCAGCGGCAGACCGGTGACCCCCGACAGCGCGACAATCGGGATTCCCAACGAGGCGAACGCCACCGGCGCGGTGTTGGCCACCAGCGCCACCGAGGCGGCCTTCAACGGCGAGAAGCGCAGGGCGACCAGCATCAGCGACGTGATAGCCACCGGGGTGCCGAAGCCGGCCAGGCCCTCGATCAGCGCGCCGAAGCAGAACGCGACGATGACGGCCTGGATCCGGTGGTCCGGGGAGATCGACGCCATGGACCTGCACAGCACGTCGCGATGGCCGGTCTGGACGGTCAGGTTGTAGATCCAGATCGCGTTGAGCACCAACCACATAATGGGAAACATGCCGTAGGCGAACCCGAGCACGGCCGAGTCGGCGACCTGCGCGACGGGCATGTGATAGACGCCCCACGCGATCAGGGCCGCGGTTCCGACGCCGACGGCCGCGGCGATGGGCGCACGCACCCGAAGGCCGCCGAGCAGGACGAACATGATGACCAACGGCAGCGCGGCGACGGCGGCGCTCCAGCCGAGGGAATGCGCGACGGGGGTGAAGTCGGGTTGAAACATCTAGAGCACCGCCCCGGGGTTGAGGATGTTCTGCGGGTCGAGGGCCCGCTTGATGCGGCGGGTCAGTTCCATCACGTCGGGGCCCACCTGATCCGGCAGCCAGGCCTTTTTGAGCCGCCCCACCCCGTGCTCGCCGGTGATGGTGCCGCCGAGTTCGAGTGCGAGGTGCATGATTTCGCCGAACGCGAGGTGCGCGCGGCGCGACTGGTCGGGATCGCTCGCGTCGTGCACGATCAGCGGGTGGGTGTTGCCGTCGCCGGCGTGCGCGATCACCGCGCAGACGATGTCGCGCTCCTTGGCGATGGCCTCGATGCCTTCGACCAGCGCGGGTAGCGCCGGCAGTGGCACGCCGACGTCCTCGAGCAGCAGGTCGCCGAGGCGCTCGACGGCCGGGATGGCGAACCGCCGCGCGGCGGTGAATGCCTCGCCCTCGTCCGGGTTGTCGGTGGCGAAGACGTCCGTCGCATTGGCGTGCGTGAATACCTGTGCGATGAAGGCCATTTCGCTCTCGCGGTCGCCGGGTGAATCGGACTGGGCGATGAGCATCGCGCGGGCGCCGAGATCCAGGCCCATCCTGAAATGGCTTTCGACCGCGGCGATCGTGGTGTGGTCCATGAACTCGAGCATCGCGGGCCGCATGACGCGGGTGATGTTGCAGACCGCCTCCGTGGCGTCGCGTACCGACGAGAACGAGGCCACCACGGTGCTGGCCGGCGGCTGCGGGGGCAGCAGCCGCAGCGTCAGCTCGGTGATGACGCCGAGCGTGCCCTCGCTTCCCACGAACAGCTTGGTCAACGACAGGCCGGCCGAGTCCTTGAGGCGCGGCCCGCCGAGGCGCACGACGGTTCCGTCGGCGAGGACCACTTCGAGCCCGAGAATGTAATCGGTTGTGACGCCGTACTTCACGCAGCACAGGCCGCCCGCGTTGGTCGCGGCGTTACCGCCGATGGAACAGAATTCGAAGGACGACGGGTCCGGGGGATACCACAACCCGTGCTCAGCCACCGCCCGCTTGACCTCGGCGTTGGTGAGCCCCGGCTGCACCACCGCGGTGCGCGTCACCGGGTCGACGTCGATGGAGCGCATCAGCTCGGTGGTCAGCACGATGCCGCCGTCGAGCGCCGTGGCGCCGCCCGACAAACCGGAACCCGCACCGCGCGGCACCACCGGAACGCCGGCCGCGGTGGCCCAGCGCATCACCGCCACAACGTCCTCGGTGCTCTTGGCGCGCACCACGGCCAACGGGTGCCCGGCGTCGGGATCTTTGGCCCGGTCCTGTCGATAGCTCTCGATCACGTCCGGGTCGGTGAGCACAGCCACGTTCGGGATGCTGGTGAGCAGGCCCCCGCCGCGTTCGTCCAGTGCCGTCATTAACGCGTTCCATTTCGTATGTCGGAATTGTTATTTCGTGAATGCCACCGTGGCATGGCTCACGTTTGACTGTCAAAGGAAACGCGGGTTGTCAGTAAGTCCTGTCACCAACTGCACCGCGGCTGACCGGCCGTCGCGCAGAAAACGGCTCCCCAGCGGTTGACAACCCACCCGCGGAAGGCCTTCACTGATTCCGTAGTTCGATTTATCTATTTCGTACTGCGGAACCACTATCGGAGGGAATTGTCGTGTCGCCAGCGACCTACACGGTGAACTGTTCGATCCTGTTCACCGATGTGCCCCTGCTCAAGCGGCCGGAGGCCGCCCGGCGGGCGGGCTTCGATGCGGTGGAATTCTGGTGGCCGTTCGCCGAGGCGGCACCGCCGGACGGGGACGTCGAACCGTTCGTCCGCGCCATCCGCGAGGCCGGGGTTCAGCTGAGCGGGCTGAACTTCGCCGCCGGTGACATGCCCGCCGGCGACCGGGGCATCCTGTCCGACCCCGCGTCGGTGACCGCGTTCCGGGACAGCGTGGACGTCGCCGTCGACATCGCCAAGACGCTGGGCACGCGAGCCTTCAACGCGCTGTACGGAAACCGCGTCGAGGGCTTTTCGGCGGCGGTCCAAGACGACATCGCGGCCGAGAATCTCGCGTACGCGGCTCAGGCCGCCCAACGCATCGGCGCGACGGTGCTGATCGAGCCGGTCAGCGGCGCGCCCCGCTACCCCCTCAGGACCCTGGCGGACGCGGTCCGGGTCGTTGAGCGCGTGCGGAGCCGGTCGGGGTACGAAAACCTGCGCGTGCTCGCGGATCTCTACCACCTCTACGTCAACGGCGACGATCTGGCCGCCGCACTGCATGCGCATGCCGACCGGGTCGGCCACATCCAGATCGCGGACGCGCCCGGCCGCGGCGAACCGGGGACCGGCGAGATCGCGCTCGACAAATACGTCGGAATACTGCTCGATCGCGGGTATGACGGGTATATCGGCCTGGAATACAAGCCCAGTCGGCCCGACACCTTCGACTGGCTGCCGACGGCCGAGCGGGGCCGCGGCGGCCTCAACATCGAATCCCTTGCGGCACATGCGGGAACGAGGAACCAATGAGCACCATCGCTTTCATCGGGTTGGGCATCATGGGCAGCCCCATGGCATGCCACCTGGCCCGGGCCGGCCACACGGTCATCGGCTATAACCGTTCGCCGGGGCGCACCGGCGCGCTGGTCGAAGCCGGCGGGGCCGCGGCGGAGTCGATCGGAGAGGCGGTCAAAGACGCCGACGTAGTGGCCGTGATGGTCCCCGACTCCCCCGACGTGCACGACGTGTTGTCCTCGGAGGGCGGCGTTTTCGCGCACGCCCAGCCCGAAACCCTGGTCATCGACTTCTCCTCGATCCGCCCAGACGTCAGCAAGGAGCTGGCCGAGGAGGCGAGGCGGCGGGGCCTGCGCATGATCGACGCGCCGGTCTCCGGCGGGGAGGCCGGCGCCAGGAACGCGTCGCTGTCGATCATGGTCGGGGCCATCGACCGTGACTTCGACTCCGCCAAACCGATCCTGGAAGTCGTCGGCAAGACGATCGTGCACGTCGGCCCCAACGGGGCGGGCCAGACCGTCAAGGCCGCCAACCAACTGATCGTCGCGGGCAACATCGAACTCCTCGCCGAGGCGATCACGTTTCTGCGGGCCTACGGCGTCGACCTGGAAGCGGCGGTCAAGGTGCTGGGCGGCGGGCTGGCCGGCTCGGCGGTGCTGGACCAGAAGGCCGCGAAGATGTTGGCCCGCAACTTCGAGCCGGGCTTCCGGATCGAACTGCACCACAAGGACATGGGCATCGTGACCAGCGCGGCCCGCGAGGCCGACGTCGTCATCCCGCTCGGCGCGGTGGTCGCGCAGCTGATGGCGTCCGCGCTCGCCAACGGCGACGGCGGCCTCGATCACTCGGGCCTGCTGCTGGGCGTCGAGCGGTTGTCGGGACGCGGGGAAAGCTAGCCCGATGACGCGGATGCGCACGGTCGACGCGGCCGTCAGGATTCTCGAGATCGAGGGCGCCACACAGGCTTTCGGCCTGCCCGGCGCGGCGATAAACCCGTTCTATTCCGCGATGCGCGCCCACGGCGGGATCAGGCACGTGCTGGCCCGGCACGTCGAGGCCGCCAGCCACATGGCCGAGGGGTACACCCGCGCCGCGCCCGGCAACATCGGCGTCTGCGTCGGCACCTCCGGCCCGGCGGGAACCGACATGATCACCGGGTTGTATTCGGCCAGCGCGGATTCGATCCCGATCCTGGCGATCACCGGGCAGGCGCCGGTGAACAAGCTGCACAAGGAGGACTTCCAAGCCGTCGACATCGCGGCGATCGCGGCACCGGTGACCAAGATGGCCATGACGGTGCTGGAGCCCGGGCAGGTGCCCGGCGCGTTCGCCCAGGCGTTTCACCTGATGCGATCGGGCCGGCCCGGGCCGGTGCTGATCGACTTGCCCATCGATGTGCAGCTCGCCGAGATCGACTTCGACCCAACGACTTACGCCCCGCTGCCCGTCTACAAACCCTGCGCCGGCGCCGCGCAGATCAACAAGGCGCTCGACATGTTGCAGACGGCGCGACGCCCGCTCATCGTCGCGGGCGGGGGCATCATCAACGCCGACGCGTGCGACCTGCTGGTCGAGCTGGCCGAGCTGCTCAACGTCCCCGTGGTGCCCACGCTGATGGGCTGGGGCGCGATCCCCGACGACCATCCGCTGGCGGCCGGCATGGTCGGGCTGCAGACCGCGCATCGCTACGGCAACGCGAGCATGCTCGAGTCCGATTTCGTGCTCGGCATCGGAAACCGCTGGGCCAACCGCCACACCGGCGGGCTGGACACCTACCGGCGTGGCCGTCGATTCGTGCACATCGACATCGAGCCCACCCAGATCGGCCGCGTGTTTCCGCCCGACCTCGGCATCGTCTCCGACGCCAGGGCGGCACTCGAACTGCTGGTTGCTCTCGCGACGGCGCGGGCCGCCGCCGGCACGCTGCCGGACTGGAGCGACTGGGTCGGCGCCTGCCGGCACCGTAAGGAAACCCTGCACCGCAAGACCCACTTCGACGACGTGCCGATCAAGCCGCAGCGCGTCTACGAGGAGATGAACCGCGCCTTCGGCCGCGACGTCCGCTACGTCACGGCGATCGGGCTCTCGCAGATCGCCGGCGGCCAGTTCCTCAAGGTGTTCAAGCCCCGGCACTGGATCAACTGCGGCCAGGCCGGACCGCTCGGATGGACCGTGCCCGCCGCGCTGGGCGTGGTCGCCGCCGACCCGACCGCAACCGTCGTGGGTTTGTCGGGCGACTACGACTTCCAATTCCTGATCGAGGAACTCGCCGTCGGCGCGCAATTCAACCTGCCCTATGTCCATGTGGTGGTGAACAATTCCTACCTGGGGCTGATCCGCCAGGCCCAGCTGAACTTCGACATGGACTACTGCGTCTCGCTGGCGTTCGACAACATCAACGCTCAGGAAACCGGCGACACCGACCTGCCCAAGGGATACGGCGTCGACCACCGCAGCGTCGTGGAAGGGTTGGGCTGCAAGGCGATTCAGGTCACCGAGCCGTCCGACATCGGCCCGGCGCTGAGCCGGGCGCAACAACTGGCGCGCGAACACAAGGTCCCCGTCGTCGTCGAGGTGTTCCTGGAGCGGGTCACCAACATCGCGATGGGCACCGACATCGACAACATCACCGAATACGACGAGCTCGCGACGCTGCCGTCCGACTGACCCGGGGCCCGCTTGCTGCCAACCGCAATTTCGTGATACGAAAAAGCGCAGGCGGGATGACGGGCCCTCGGGGCTGGATCGGAAGCGGTGATGGCTCGCGAAGCTGCACGTACGGGCGGCGTTCAGTCGGTTGAGCGGGCGTTCGAGCTGCTGGAGATCCTGGCGACCATGGGCGGAACGGGCGCGCTCGGCGATCTCGCGACGCGGGCGGACCTGCCGGCGCCGACGATCCATCGGCTCGCGCGGACCCTGTTGGGCATGGGTTACCTGCGGCAGCTGCCCAACCGGCATTATTCGTTGGGGCCCAAGCTGATCCGGCTCGGCGAGAGCGCGGCGCACCTCGTCGGCACCTGGTCACGGCCGCACCTGCTCGAGCTGGTGGAGCGCACCGGTGAGACGGCGAACATGGCGCTCATGGACAACGACATGGCCGTCTACGTCGCGCAGGTGCCCTCGCCGCATTCGATGCGGATGTTCACCGAGGTGGGCCGCCGGGTCTACCCGCATTGCACCGGCGTCGGCAAGGCGCTGCTCATGCAGCTGCCCAACGACGCGGTGCGCGCCCTGGTGGCGCGAACCGGGATGCCCGCCGCGACCGAGAACTCCCACACGACCCCCAAGGAGCTGCTCCGGGACATCGAGCTGTGCCGGTCGCGCGGCTACGCCGTCGACGAGGGCGAGCAGGAGGTCGGCGTGCGGTGCTTCGCGGTGCCCGTGCCCGACGCGCCGTCGTTGACCGCGATCTCGATCTCGGGCCCCGCGGCGCGCGTCACGCTGAAATCCGCGACCGAGGTCACTCCCCTGCTGAAGCGCGTCGCCCGCGACATCGCCTCCGAGTTCGACAGGGAGGCCGCCGGGTAGCCGGGCTCAGTGCGACGGGGGGTTGAGCCCGTAGCGCCGTGCGATGTCGTCCATCCAGTCCGGATTGCCGTACGTCAGCCCGTATTTGTCTGCCAGCTCACCGAATTCGGGCAGCTTGTGCAGAACCTTGCCGAGCGGATCATTCGCGTGCTCGACGAGCAGCTCACCGAGCTCGCGGAAGTAATTTTCGAATCCGCCGGGGGTGATGATCTCGATGATGCGGCCGGGCTCGCTGCCGGCGTTCCACATCGCATGCATCTGCCCGCGTGGCTTGGTGATGTAGCCGCCTGGACCGAGAACCACTTCGCTGTCGTCGGAGCGGAAGCCGATCTCGCCCGCCAACACGATCGAGTGCTCGTCCTCGCGGGTGTGCCGGTGCGCCGCGGTCAGCAGGCCGACTTCGAACGGGTGCTCGACGATGGAGACCTCGCCCCCGTTGTTCTTGCCGGACAGCTTGAACACCGCGCCGAAACCGGGCAGGGCTACGTATTCACCCTCCCCGGGTTGGACGACGGCGACCCCGATTTCACCCGCACCGGCCATGTGACCCACCTCCCGGACCCGTTATACCGATTTTCGGCTTGCGCAGCCACGCCGCGTGTTTCGCACCCGTCACCCCGAGAACGCGGGCACGGTGATACCGACCGCGGCGTTTTCGTCCGGCGTCGCCAGCCAGTAGCCGTAACGGCCCGCAACCTCGACGAAGCGCGCGACCTCTCGGGCGGTCGGTGGCGGCGAGCCCACAGGCCGGCCGACCTCGCGAAAGAACCGGCCCATGCGTGCCGTCGTGATGATCAGGTCGACGGCGGGTTCCTGCGAGACGTTGCGGTGCGCATGCGGGACGTCGCCCGGCACCCGGACGTAATCTCCGGTTTGGGCATCGCGCCATTCCAGCCCGCCGCGGCCCTCGACAAGCACCTGGTGGCTACCAGCCAGGATGTAGAAATCCTCGAAGTCGTTGTGGCTGTGCAGCGGGACCACCACCCCGGGCGGGATGACCGCGCGCATGACGCAGAACTGCTCTTCGTCGGGCGGAGTCATGAACTCCACGACGGGTCCGAAGACTTCGACCACTTCCGCACTGTTGGTTGTTGTCACGCTGTCCTCACGGTCCAGGCGACGCAACGGTTCGGCCGCCGCACTATCCGACCGCGGCCAATCCGGCTGTCGGCGCCTCTTGAGGCAACCACAGCGGCTCCGGCACCTCGACACCGAACGGTGCATCCCAGCGGTTGCGGGACGAAACCTCGTGCACGGGGCGGCGATTGGCGGCCACGCCCCACTTGCCCAGCGGGTAGCCGAGGGTCAGCATGGCCGACATCTTCCAGCCCTCCTCGACGGGCACGCCCAGCATCTCGTTCACCTTGTCCCGGAAGTTGTTGAGCACCATCGTCATGACGCCGCCGACACCCTCGGCCCGGGCGGCGAGCAGGGCGCTCCAGATCGCGGGGTAGATGTTGGCGCCGCCGAGGTCGTCGATCGCGAACACGAAGAGCAGCAGGGGAACTTCGTCGAAGTGGTCGGCCAGGTAGTTGCCGGAGCCCTTGATTCGGCGCATCGTCTCGGCGTGCGCCGCCAGGTCGGCACCGGGCCCCGGGACGACCATCGGTCCCTGCCCCGTCTGGAACTTCTCGTATTCGAGGGCGCGGGCCTGCCGGAACAGTTCGCCGAACTCGTGGATGAGTTGTGGGTCGTCGACGGCGACGAAGTGCCAGCGTTGGGTGTTGCCGCCGTTGGGTGCGCGGACGGCCGCATCGAGGATGCGGGCCTGCACGTCCAGCGGGATCGGGTCCGGCCGCAACCGCCGCATCATCCTGGTGGTGTACAGCGCCTCGTGGATCTCCATTTGTCCGCTCCCTTCCGTTATTCGGGCCAGCTGTTGCCGAGAATGAGATCGACCATGTTCCCGCGCTTGAACGCGGGATCGAAATGCGCCAGCACGTCGGCATTCATCGTCCCGAAAGTCGTGTCGGGGCGATGCTTCATGCCGTCGTTGAAGGCCGCCAGGATGCGGTTCTTGAAGTCGGGACGCGGGTGGGCGGCGGTCACCGCGTCGACGGCTTCCGGGTCCAGGGCCTCGAGGCCGACACCGACCACGTCGGTCTTGACGCCGGCTGCCAGCAAGGCGGTTTCGGGGTCGAGGCGCGCAGGAACCTCAGGCGTCGAGTGCAGGGCGATGCCGAGCCACACCTTGTCCGCGTCGGACTGTCCGACGCCGTGCTCGAGCAGGAACTCGCGCGCCGCGTCGGCGCCGTCCATCTCGAAGCGCTGGGTCGACGTGCCGTAGCGCGCGGTGAGGCCCAGGTCGTGGAACATCGCGCCCACGTACAGCAGCTCCGGGTCCGGCGAAAGGCCGAGCCGGAGCCCGTGCAGCGCGCCGAACAGGAACACCCGCCGTGAATGGTGGAAGAGCACGTCGTCTTCGGCGCTGCGGATGAAGTCGGTGGCGTCCCGAGCGAGTGCGGTGTCGGGGATGACGATGCCGGCGATGGTCTCGATGGACTGGATTGCCATGATCGCTTCTCCTTCGTGGACTAGGTTCATCTTCCGGCGCCGAGCGACCATTCACCGGTGCCGTTCGGGCCGTCTTTCCCACAGAATCCGACACGCGTCCACGGTGCCCTTACCTCGTTGCGTACAGGCGCTTTCGCGGTCTGGCGATCATCTGCAGCATCGTCGACGGATGGAACAACTCGGCGCGTTCACTGACCATGTTCATCATCCGCAGGAATTTCTGGACGATCACCGGCTCGGTCTCCGCGGCGGACAGCACGTGGTCCAAGTAGGCGTTGCGGAGCCGCACGGACACCGTTCGATTCCCGGCTATTTGCGGCAACGCCAGGTCCGAAGCCACGGCGGCGCGCCATGCCACGCCGATCTCTTTCGCGGCCAGGCCGAAGAATCGCCGCGGCAGGCCTTGTTCGCCTCCCTCAAGACAGTCACGCAGGATCAGCGCCTCGATGGCGGCCACCGACATTCCCTGCCCGTAAAGGGGATTGAAGTTGCACATGGCGTCACCCATCACGATCAGCCCGTCGGGCACGCGCTCCAGCTTGTCGTACCGTCGCCACCGGTTGGAGGGGAACTTGTACTGCGCGACATCGGTTACCGGTTCCGCCGACCGCGCGGCGGCCAGGGCATGCGGGGGCGCGACGTCGGTCAGGCTGTTGAGCAGAGCCGCGCGGTCGGTGGGCACCGGCCGCCCGGCCATCGTTTGCACGGCGAGCACGTAGGTGTCGTCTTCTCCCCCGAACATCGCGAATGCGACGGGGCGCCCGGGCTCGGCCGCGTTGATAATGAAGTTCTCCCGCAACGTGCCCGGCGCCACATAGACACGCATGCTGGCGTACGTGACGTGCACCGTCAATTTGTCTTCGCGCGGAGGCCGATAGCCGAGTTGCTCGAGAAACAGCGGTGTCCTCGAACCACGCCCGGTGGTGTCCACGACGAGATCGGCCGTGAGGGTCCGTTCGGCACCGGAGTCGCGCGGAGCCAACACCACGCCGGTCACGCGCTCACGCTGCGGGGTCGAGGTCAGCCGCACCACGTCGTGGGCATCGAGGAACGTCACGTTGGGAATGCCACGCACTCGGCGACGCAAATTCCACTCGAGAAATGGCCGGTGCGCATGGTGAATGACGATGGACTCCGGGTCGGGGACCTCGCCGGAACGAAGCAGCGGATGCCCAGCGAAGGTCAACCAGAGCCGTGACAGGTCGCCGTCGTTCCAGACGCGCGCGCCACCGGCCACGAGCTCGTCGAGGAAGCCGGGGAACAGCCGGTCCATGATCCCTGCCGCCCGGGTCGGCAGGGTGTGGGGTTGGGCGCCCTGCGGCACTCCGCGACGGGTCTGCGGACCGTCCGGGAGGACGTCGCGTTCGACCACGGTCACGATGTCGTAGAAGTCGGCGAGTACCCGCGCGGCGAGCAGACCGCCGACGCTGGCCCCGAGAACTATTGCGCTGCCTTTGGATTCGGACGCGTTTGTCGACAAGCTATCTCCTGTGCTCAGTGTTGAGAGATCGGTGGCGTGGCGATGCGCCCGCGCAGGCGGGCGCATCGGAATCAAATGGAGCGGCGCCTACTCGGGCCAGGTGTTGCCCAGGATGATGTCGACGAAGTTGTCGCGGACGAACGTCGGGTCGAAGCGCTCCAGCACGTCGGCGTTGACGGTGCCGAAGGTGCTGTGCGGCCGGTGCTTCATGCCCTCGTTGAAGGCGGCCAGGATGCGCCGCTTGAAGTCCGGCCGGGGATGGGCGGCGGTAACGGCGGCGAGGGCTTCCGGCGACAGGTCGTCGCGGCCGATGCCCAGGACGTCAGTTTCGACACCCGCTGTGACCAAAGCGATTTCGGGTTCGAGGAACTCGGGGATGCCGGGCGTGGTGTGCAGGGCGATGCCCAGCCACACCTTGCGCGCGTCGGCTTCGTCGACGCCGTGCTGCAGCAGGAAATCGCGGGCCGCGTTGGCGCCGTCCACCTCGAAGCGCAGGGTGGACGTGCGGTAGCGCTCGGTGAGGCCGATGTCGTGAAACATCGCACCGGCGTAGAGGAGTTCCAGGTCCGGTTGCAGCCCGCGGCGGCGGCCCTGCAGCGCACCGAAGAGGAACACCCGGCGGGAATGGTCGAAGAGCAGATCGTCTTCGGCGTCGCGGATGTACTCGGTGATCTCCCGCACCAGCGGGGTGTCCGGTACGACAATGTCGGCGATGGTTTGCATCGGCTGCGTGATCATGCGACCAGTGTGCTGGCGCGATGACCCGTCGACCCATGGCGATTGAGCCGTCTTTACCCCAGATTGCGACAATGGGCCCGTGGCGGAAGCCGGTGCGAGCCCGCGAGTGGTGGTGATCGTCGTCTTCGACGACGTGACGATGCTGGACGTCGCGGGGGCGGGCGAGGTCTTCGCCGAGGCCAACCGATTCGGCGCCGACTACGAGCTCAAGATCGCGTCGGTGGACGGCCGCGACGTCACCACCTCGATCGGCACCCGGCTGGGGGTCACGGACGCGCTTTCGTCGATCGAGTCGGCGGACATCATCATGGTCGCCGGGAGCGACAACCTGCCGCGCCGGGCGATCGATCCCGCGCTTGTCGACGCGGTCAAGTCGGCCGCGGAGCGCACGCGGCGCCTGGCGTCGATCTGCACGGGGTCGTTCATCCTGGCGCAGGCCGGCCTGCTCAACGGCCGGCGCGCCACCACGCACTGGCATGACGCCCGGTTGTTCGCCCGGGCCTATCCCGACGTCGCCGTCGAACCGGACGCGCTCTTCGTCCGCGACGGCGACGTCTTCACCTCGGCGGGCGTGTCGTCGGGCATCGATCTGGCGCTCGCGCTCGTCGAAATGGATCACGGCACCGAGCTGGTCCGCGACGTGGCCCGGTGGCTGGTCGTCTATCTCAAGCGGGCGGGCGGTCAGTCGCAATTCTCGACGCTGGTCGAGGCCGAGCCCCCGCCACAGTCCCCCCTGCGCAAGGTCACCGAGGCGATCGCGGCTGACCCGTCAGCCAACCACAGCGTGAAAACCCTTGCCGCGCAAGCCTCCCTGAGCACCCGGCAGCTGACCCGGCTATTCCAGTCCGAACTCGGCACGACGCCGGCCCGCTATGTCGAGATGGTGCGCATCGACGCCGCCCGCGCCGCACTCGACGCCGGCCGCAGCGTCGCCGACACGGCTCGCATCGCCGGGTTCGGCAGCGCCGAAACCCTCCGCCGGGTGTTCGTCGACCACCTCGGCGTCTCGCCGAAGGCCTACCGGGACAGATTCCGTACCGCATCCCGCGGGTAGGCGCGGGGGGATTACTGTTCCGCCATGCACATCGATGTGATGGCGGTCCCGCAACCGCTGGACAGGGTCGGCGATCTCGCCCGTCGCACCCAGGCGGCGGGGTTCTCCGGCCTGCTTCTCACCGAGACCGGGCGCACGCCCTACCTCAACGCCGCCGTCGCCTCGCAGGCCGCGCCCGGCCTGGAGCTGTCGACGGGCGTCGCGGTCGCCTTCCCGCGCAGCCCCTTCATCACCGCGGCCACGGCGTGGGAGCTTCAAGAAGCCACCGGCGGGAAGTTCCGGCTCGGCCTCGGCACCCAGGTGCGCACGCACGTCGTCCGGCGCTACGGCACGGCCTTCGAGCGCCCCGGCCCGCGGCTGCGCGACTACGTGCTCGCGGTCAAGTCGTGCTTCACCGCATTCCGGACGGGCAAGCTCGACCACCACGGCGAGTTCTACGATCTCGACTTCATCACACCGCAGTGGAGCGCTGGACCGATCGATGCGCCGGACCCGAAAGTCGATGTGGCGGCGGTGAATCCGTGGATGCTGCGGATGGCGGGCGAGGTGGCCGACGGCATACACGTCCACCCGCTCGGCGAGCCGGGCTACCTCGCCCGTCACGTCGTGCCCAACATCGCGGAAGGCGCGGCCAAGGCGGGGCGCTCGCCGTCGGAGCTCGCGGTGATCGTGCCGGTGATGACGATCGTCGGCGACACCGACGAAGAGCGCGACAACGAACGGGAGTCGGTGCGCGCCAGCATGTCCTTCTACGGCAGCACCCCCAATTACGCGTTCATCTGGGACGAGGCCGGGTTCGAGGGGACGACGGCGCGCATCCGCGAGAGGCAGAAGGCCGGGGACTTCGCCGGGATGGCGGCCCAGATCAACGATGAGCACATCGCCGCCTTCGCCACCGAGTCGACATGGGACGGCCTGGCCGACGCACTGAGGGACAAGTACGGCGGGATCGCGACGCGGTTGGTGTTCTACAACGCTTTTGGAGCCCAGGGCGACCACGAGCGCTTCGAGCGCTACGGCGAGGTCGCCCGCCAGCTGGCGCGCTGAGCCACGGCGAGGGTCCGCGAAATGTCAGCGTTCAGGGCGTGTCGCCGTACAGCCACGGTCGCTCGCGGCTCGGGCGAGATTACTTGGTGGCGTTGTACTTGTTGATCGCGTCGTCCAGCCGCTGCAGCGCCGCGCCGTAGCCGGCGAAATCGCCCTTCTTCTGGGCGTCTTTCGCCGCGCCGAGCGCGGCCTGGATCTCCTGCAGCGCAGCCGCCTTGGCGGGCGACAGCGTCGTCGAGCCGTCTGGCGACGGCGGCACCACCGCGGTGGGCGGCGGCGGCCCCGGGGGCGCGGCGGGC
>NZ_LQPV01000072.1:0-71037 GCF_002101935.1 Mycobacterium sp. IEC1808
ACCCCACCCACCCCGGCTCGCTGGAGCCGTCGCGGGCGGCGCACCCCGACCAGCTGGAGCCCAGGCCCGCCCGGGAAGTGGCGCCCAGCACGCCGTCCGCCGCGAGCACCACCCGCCTGCAGGCCCAGCCATCAGAGCCCAAGACCGCGCGCCTCTCGGCACCCGCCAACTCAGCCCCCTGGCCGTCGGCGGCACCGCGGCCACCGGCGCCGCCGACGCCGTCCAGCGGTCAGACGCGGGCCATTCCGGTCCCCAGCAACCATTCCGGTGACGCGCCGGACCCCGCTGACATGCCGGACGCCGAGCCCACCACCGAGAAGCTCGACGCCCGGGGGCAAGGCGACAACGGCGACCGACGCCGCAGGGGCGCCGGCGGGGGCGTCAGCGCCCAGGATCTGCTGCGTCGCGAGGGACGGCTCTAAAGCCTGCTCAATCGGGCTGGTCCGGTTCCGCCTGGACGACGACCCCCGCCTCCTCGGCCTCTTCGGTCTGCTTTTCGGATTCGGCGGAGGGATCCTTGGCCAGCAGCACCTGAATCGCGTTGTTGAGGAACGCGACCGTCGGAACAGCGAGCAGCGCCCCGACGATCCCGGCGAGCACGCCGCCGGTGGAGATCGCCAGCACCACCGCGAGCGGATGGATCGAGACCGCGCGGCCCATCACCAGCGGCTGCAGCAAATGCGCCTCGAGCTGGTTCACCGCGATCAGCAAACCCAGCGTGATCAGCGCGTAGACGATGCCCTTGGCCAGCAGCGCGACCACCACCGCCAGCAGCCCCGAGACCAGGGCACCGATCAGGGGAATGAAGGCGCCGAGAAACACGACCGAGGCCAGCGGCAGCGCCAGCGGGATGCCCATGATCGCCAACCCGGTGCCGACGCCCGCGGCGTCGGTCAGGGCGACCAGGAAGGTGGCCCGCACGTAGCCGATCAGCGACCCGTATCCGGCGTTGCCCGCCTCGCGCACCCGGTCCCGGGCGTTCTCCGGGAAGATCTTGGTGACGTACTGCCAGATGTTGCGCCCGCCGTAGAGGAAGAAAATCAGCGTGAACAGGGCCAACACCGCGGCCGTCACCAGCTCGGTGATCGTGGCCGCGGTGGACAGCGCGCCGCTGGTCAGCTTGGACTGATTGTTGTGCAGCGCCTGGATCGCGGCGTTGCCCGCGTTGGAGATCTGTTCGCCGCGCAGATGCAACGGGCCCTCCATCAGCCACCGGCGGGAGGAGTCGATGCTGCGGCTGATCTGCTCGGTCAGGTCGGGCAGACCGTAGACGAATTGGATGATGACGAACGTCAGGATGCCGCCGAAGATCGCGAACCCGCCCAGCATGACCAGCGCCACCGCCGCCCCGCGCGGCAGGCCCCGCTTGTCGATCCAGTCGACGGCCGGAACCAGCAATGCGCTGACCATCAGCGCCAGCAACACCGGAACCACGATGACTTCGAGCTTCTGCACCACCCAGAGCAGTGCGAGCACCGCGGCCAGGATGGCCAGCAAACGCCACGCCCAGGCGGCGGCCTTTCGGACAAGGGGTTCGACCGACGCGGCCTCGAAGGCCTCCGCGGCTCGTTCGGGGTTTGCCGGCATCAGCCCAGCCTATCTGGCGTCGGTGCGCTCCGATCGGCCGTGACGGCGTCCCCGGCGCCACCGGACCCGGCACGATCCGGTTACGACCGCGACACAGTCGGAGCTTCGCCTCGCTGGCCGCGCCACCTGCGCGGTTACCCTAAAGCACGTGCCGCACCACGCACCCGCCCGCAAGCTGGACCTGACGCGCGAAGAGACCCCGCGCGGCAGGTACTGGTGGGTGCGCTGGGTGATCCTCGGCATCGTCGCGATCGTGCTTGCTGTGGAGATCGCACTGGGCTGGCACCAGTTGGCGAAAGCCTGGATGAGCCTGTACGAGGCCAACTGGTGGTGGCTCATCGCGTCGGTGGTGGCGGCGGCCGCGTCCATGCACAGCTTCGCCCAGATCCAGCGCACCCTGCTGAAGTCGGCCGGCGTGCATGTCAAGCAGCTGCGATCGGAGGCCGCGTTCTACGCCGCGAACTCGTTGAGCACGACGCTGCCCGGCGGGCCGGTGCTGTCGGCGACGTTTCTGTTCCGGCAGCAGCGGCTCTGGGGCGCCTCGACGGTGGTGGCCTCGTGGCAGCTGGTGATGTCGGGCGTGCTGCAGGCGGTGGGGCTGGCGCTGCTCGGCCTGGGCGGTGCCTTCTTCCTGGGGGCCAAGAACAACCCGTTCTCGCTGCTGTTCACGCTCGGCGGGTTCGTCGCGTTGCTGCTGTTGGCCCAGGCGGTCGCGTCGCGCCCGGACCTGATCGAGGGCATCGGCAGCCGGGTGCTGTCGTGGGTCAATTCGCTTCGCGGCAGGCCGGCCGACGCCGGCCTGGACAAGTGGCGCGAGACCCTCATGCAGCTCGAGTCGGTGAGCCTGGGCCGTCGGGACCTGGGCGTGGCGTTCAGTTGGTCGATGTTCAACTGGATCGCCGACGTCGCCTGCCTGGGGTTCGCGGCGTACGCCGCCGGCGACCACGCGTCGGTCGCCGGGCTGACGGTCGCGTATGCCGCCGCCCGCGCGGTCGGCACGATCCCGCTGATGCCGGGCGGCCTGCTGGTGGTCGAGGCGGTGCTGGTGCCCGGGCTGGTCTCCAGCGGGATGTCGTTGCCGAGCGCGATCTCGGCCATGCTGCTCTACCGGCTGATCAGCTGGCTGCTCATCGCCGCCATCGGCTGGGTGGTGTTCTTCTTCGTGTTCCGCACCGAGAACGTCGGCGATTCCGACGACGACGACCCCATCACCGGCCCGCTGGCCGTCGTGCGCGACCCCGGCGCGTCCACCGACCCGACCGAGACCGCCCTGCAGGGTCCGCTGCCGCCGCCGGAGCCCAGCCACGAAATCGGCCGCTAGGCAACGCTTTTCGGCCGTTCGGCCGGCCGAGCGTGAATCCTACGACGCAACACGCCGAGAACGCGTCGTGTAGTTCACACTCAGCGCTCGGCTTGGGCCATTTCCGGTTAGTGCGCGCCGCCGATCGTCACGCCGGGCAGCAGCGGGGCCGGGGCGCTACCGACCGGGGAGGCGCCCGGGGCGCCGCCGCCCGGCAGCGCGGGCACCCCGCCCGGCAGGCCGCCGGCCGCGCCCTGCGCCTGCTGCAGCATGCCCATCGCCTGCGGGATGCTGATCGGCAACTTGCACTGCGTCGACAGGCTGGTCAGCGGCGACGCGATCGACGTCATGTCGCCGGCCACCTTCGGGTTGGCCTCGAAGTAGGACTTGAGCCCGGTCAGCGACTGCGGGCCGGCCTGCTGTTGCAGCATCGAGGTCATCGTCTGGTTGGTCTCGGGATGCGAGTCCAGGTAGTCACCCATCGACTTGGAGACCGAGCCGATCGTGCGGGCGATCTCGCTGGCGGCGCACGGGTCGTTGGCGCCGGTCGCCGGCGGCCCGGCGAGGACGGCGACGGCCGCGGCGGGCACCGTGGTGGCCAGCAGCCCGGCGAAGATTCTGCGGCGCCTGGTCGCGGTGCCTGTCGTCATGGGTCACTCCTAGGAGTTTGCGAACGCGCGCGGCGTCTGGGGGCACATCGCAAAACGGTTGGCATGAACGGCTCTTCGTGACGGGGTTCCCCGCTCCCCCGCGCGGCCACCCGACATCCTGCCATCCGGACACCGCCCCTGCTACTTCGTGTGACCCACACCGCTGGGTCACTGGTTCACAACAACTGGGCAGCGTCTTGGCAACATCCGTGTCGTTGCAGCTCAGGATGCTGATAAGCCGACATAATCCACAGGCTGCTGCGGTATTCTCGCCTGCACGCATTGCGTGAGAACCCGGGGAGTGAAGAAATCCAGCAGTTCATGATGCGCCTCAGCCGCAGCCTGCGTAAGTACCGCTGGTTGGTCTTCACAGGCTGGTTGCTGGCATTGGTGCCGGCGGTCTATTTGGCGTTGACGCAGTCGGGCAACCTCACCGGCGGCGGTTTCGAAGTGGCCGGCTCCCAGTCGCTGGCGGTCCACGATCAGCTCGAGGACCTCTACCACGACCAGGGAGCGTCGTCGCTTGCGCTGGTGGCGGCCCCCCGCCCCGACGCCAGCTACGCCGACATCAACGACGCCGTCGCGCAGCTGCGGCAGATCGCCGGCGAGTTCCCCGGCGTCACCGAGGTCCCCAACCCCACCCAGCGGCCGCCGCAGCCCGACCGGCCGTACGTGATCTCGCTGCGGATGGACGCCCGCAACGCCGGTACCAGCGACCTCGCCAAGCAGTTGCGCCAAAAGGTCGGTATCAAGGGTGACCAGTCCGGCCAGACGGCGAACGGCCGGGTGCGGCTCTACGTGATCGGGCAGGGCGCCCTGTCGACCGCCGCCGCGGCGAACACCAAGCACGACATCGCGGCCGCCGAAAAGTGGAACCTGCCGATCATTCTGGTCGTCCTGCTGGCGGTGTTCGGTTCGCTGGCCGCCGCGACGATCCCGCTCGCCCTCGGCATCTGCACGGTCGTCGTCACGATGGGCCTGGTCTATTTCCTGTCGGCGTACACCACCATGTCGGTGTTCGTGACGTCGACGGTGTCGATGTTCGGGATCGCGCTGGCGGTGGATTATTCGCTGTTCATCCTGATGCGTTTCCGCGAGGAACTGCGCTCCGGGCGCCAGCAGAACGAGGCCGTGGACGCCGCGATGGCCACGTCGGGGCTGGCGGTGGTGTTGTCCGGCATGACCGTGATCGCCTCGCTGACCGGGATCTACATCATCAACACCCCGGCGCTGAAGTCGATGGCCACGGGCGCGATCCTGGCCGTGGCGGTGGCGATGCTGACGTCGGCCACCTTGACGCCGGCGGCGCTGGCGACGTTCGGCCGGGCGGCCGCCAAGCGCTCGCGCCTGCTGCACTGGTCGCGCCAGCCGGAGGGCGGGCAGTCCCGGTTCTGGATCCGGTGGATTTCAGCGGTGATGCGGCGGCCGTGGGCGTCGGCGGTGGCGGCCTCGGTGGTGCTCCTGGTCATGGCGGTGCCGACCGCGTCGATGGTGCTGGGCAACAGCCTGCTGCGCCAGTTCGACTCGTCCCATGAGATCCGCGCCGGTGTCGGCGCGGCCGCGCAGGCGCTCGGGCCCGGCGCGCTCGGGCCGATCCGGGTGCTGGTCACGTTTCCCGACGGCGGCGCGGCGTCGCCGGAGCACAGCCAGACGGTCAGCGCGATCCGGCAGCGAATGACGGAGGCGCCCAACATCGTTTCGGTGTCGCCCCCGCAGTTCGCCGAGGACAACGGCAGCGCCCTGCTGTCGGCGGTGTTGTCGGTCGACCCCGAGGACATGAAGGCCCGCGAGACCGTCGGCTGGATGCGCGCGCAGCTGTCCAAAATTCCCGACGCGGGAACCGCGCGCGTGGACGTGGGCGGCCCGACGGCGCTGATCAAGGACTTCGATGACCGGGTGTCGCAGACCGAGCCGCTGGTGCTGCTCTTCGTCGCGCTGATCGCGTTCGTGATGCTGTTGATCTCGATCCATTCGATCTTCCTGGCGCTCAAGGGCGTGCTGATGACGTTGCTGTCGGTCGCCGCCGCCTACGGCAGCCTGGTCGTGGTCTTCCAGTGGGGCTGGTTGAGCGACCTCGGTTTCACCCAGATCAGCTCGATCGACAGCACGGTGCCCCCGCTGGTGCTGGCGATGACGTTCGGGCTGTCGATGGACTACGAAATCTTCCTGCTCACCCGGATCCGGGAACGCTTCCTGCACTCCGGCAACACCCGCGACGCCGTCGCCTACGGCGTGAGCACCAGCGCGCGCACGATCACCAGCGCCGCCCTGATCATGATCGCGGTGTTCATCGGGTTCGCGTTCGCCGGCATGCCGCTGGTCGCCGAGATCGGTGTCGCGTGCGCCGTCGCGATCGCGGTTGACGCCACGGTGGTGCGGCTGGTCCTCGTCCCGGCGCTAATGGCGATGTTCGCCCAGTGGAACTGGTGGATGCCTCGGTGGCTGCGCCGCGTATTGCCGTCGGTCGACTTCGACCGGCCGCTGCCCCAGGTGGACCTCGGCGACGTGGTGGTCATTCCCGACGACATCTCGGCGCTGGCCGCGCCCAGTGCCGACCTGCGGATGGTGCTCAAGTCGTCCGCCAAGCTCAAGCACCTGGCGCCCGACGCCATCTGCGTGGCCGACCCGCTCGCCTTCACCGGTTGCGGGCGCAACGGCAAGACCGCGCCCTCGGCCCCGGCCGACACCCGCGGCCTCGGCCCCGGCCAGATCCCCCACCAGGTCGACATCGACGACGGCGGCGCGGGGGGCGGGGCGAACCCCGCCAGGGACGGCAGCAACGGCCACCCGCCCGCCAAGAAGCGAGTCGGCGGCCTGCCGTCGCGCAACGGGATCGCCCGCGCGATCGCCGGGGACCGGCCGGTTCATCCGGTCACGCTGTGGCGGGGCCGGCTGTCCGTCGCGATCGACGCGCTGGAGACCGACGCCTCCGCGGTCGATTGTCCCCAGTACGAGCGGCGCAGCCCGGTGGAGACCACCAACGTGCAACTGCCCACGGGCGATCGGCTGCTCGTGCCGACCGGCGCCGAGGCGCTGCGCCTCAAGGGCTACTTGATCATGTGCCGTAACAGCAGCCGCGATTACGCCGAATTTGCAGACATGGTTGACAACGTGGAACCGGAGACCGCCGCGGTGGTGCTGGCCGGCATGGACAGGTATTACTGTTGTCAAACACCCAGGCGGGAATGGATGGCCACCCAGTTGGTCCGCCGGCTCGCGGACCCCCATCCCTCCGATTTCAGCGACGAATGGTCGGATTCCGACGCGAAAGCGGACTGGGACGACGTCAGGCAGCGCTGCCTGTCGGTGGCCGTGGCGATGCTGGAGGAGGCGAGGTGACGTTGGCATCCGAACGGCGCCCGGCACCGCCGCCCGAGCGGCCCGCCGGCGAGCAACGCATGGACGGTGTCCCTGTTGCCGACACCGACCAGCCCGTCGAGTTCTGGCCCACGTCCGCGATCCGTTCGGCGCTGCAGGGCGGCGACATCGACACCTGGAAGCGCATCGCCGCGGCGCTGAAGCGCGACCCGTACGGCCGGACGGCCCGCCAGGTCGAAGAGGTGCTCGAGGGGACGCGGCCCTACGGCATCGCCAAAGCGCTGTGGGAGGTGCTGGAGCGCGCCCGCACCCACCTGGAGGCCAACGAGCGCGCGGAGGTGGCCCGGCACATCCGGCTGCTGATCGACCGCTCGGGCCTGGGCGAACAGGAATTCGCGTCGCGCATCGGGGTGTCGGCGCAGGACCTGGGCGCCTACCTCGACGGCAGCGTCAGCCCCACCTCCGCGCTGATGATCCGGATGCGCCGGCTGTCGGATCGATTCGTGAAGGTGAAGTCCGCGCGGTCGGCCGAATCCAACTGAGGAGTCAGCGGGCGTTGATCGGCGTCACGTTGGACACCAACCAGGCGTCGCCGCGCTTGGCCAGCGCCACCCGCAGCGCGGGCGCGGCCTGACTGGGCGGCTGCCCCGGGGTGTTCTGGGTAACCCGCAGGATCACCGCGACGCTGGCCGCCGTCGGACCCAGCGCCTCGACCCCCGCCGACAGCGTCGCGGCCTGCGCCGTCACGTTGTGCTGGGCCAGGTCCGCGCTGGACTTTCGGTACTGCTCCCGGAACGCGCCCGCCTGGTCGGGCACCATCATCGCCGCGGCCCGGTCAATGGAGCTGGTCGGAGCGCTCGGGGTGAACGACGCCATCGCCTCGGCCATGCCCGAGGCGACCTGGACCACCTCGCGGGTGTCGTTCTTGAAGTCGCGGTCCGTGCGCGTCCAGTGCGTGTACCCGGTCGCCACCGCCGCGCACAGGGCGGCCGCGCACAGGAACACGACGGCCAGCCGCAGCCCCGGGGCGTCGTCGTCGGTGCCGACGCTGACCGAATCGCGGCGCAGCAGCCAGAAGTTGACGCCCACTCCCTCGACGATCAGCAGCACCAGGACCGAGCACGCCGACACCCACCACAGCGGCCAGCCGAGGACGACCCCGATCATCCACAGCGCGGCGATCGCGGCCAGCGGGGCCGCGATGTCGAAGGCCAGCAGCCGCCAGATGTTCCTCATCGGATGGAACCCAGCCCGGAGATCATCAGCTTGCCGTCGACGTCGCAGACCTCGAGCCGCAGGTTCCAGTGCACCACCTGCGGTTTGGCGCCGACGTTCTCGCTCACCGACGTCGCGACCAGCATCACCGAGTCCATCCGGCTGGCGAACGGCGGCAGCTTGGTCGTGACGACCGGACGGGAAGTGCCCGGCTGGGTGTCCAGGTCGCGGTGCATCGTCTCGATGGCCACCGACTCGATGCGGCCGGCGCTCTGCGACTGCAGCTTCTGCACCACCTGCCGGTACGGGTCCACGGCCGCGTCGAAGTCCGTGTTGAGTTCCCCGACCGTGCCGTCGTGCAGCTTCTGCAGGCTGGCGTCGATGTTGCCGCTGTTCATGTTGATCAGCACGCCCGTCCACTCGGCGGCGGTCGCCATGACGCGGCTCAGGTAGACGCGTTCGGCGATCTCGTCGCGGTGCGCGGACCAGATGACGTAGCCGAGCACGACGGCGGCGACCGCCAGCACGCCGAGAACGGTCGACGCGATGCCGTAGATCGAGAAGATTCGCCCGCCCGCAGGCTCGGATTCGTCTTCGGATTCGACGTCGTCTTCGGTTTCGACATCCTCCGATTCCCCGTCGGCTTCGGATTCCAGGTCTGACATGGGCCGATCGTCGCATCCAAAAGAAGATGGAAGGATGGCGGGGTGACAGTAGAGGCCATCCGATCGGGCGTCGACCTGAGCTTTGTCGACGCGAACACACGCCCCCAAGACGACCTTTTCGGCCACGTCAACGGCCGCTGGCTGGCGGACTACGACATTCCCCCGGACCGGGCGACCGACGGCGCCTTTCGCGCGCTGTACGACCGGGCCGAAGAGCAGGTGCGCGATCTGATCGTGGAGGCCAGCGAGCAGGGCGCCGCCGAGGGGACGGATCAGCAACGCATCGGTGACCTCTACGCCAGTTTCCTCGACGAGGACACCGTCGAGCGCCGGGGCGTCCAGCCGTTGCTCGACGAGCTGGCGGTCATCGACGACTGCGCCGACACCGCGGCCCTGGCCGCCGCCGTCGGCGCCCTGCAGCGCACCGGCGTCGGCGGGGGTGTGGCGATGTACGTGGACACCGACGCCAAGAACTCGGCCCGCTACCTGGCGCACTTCGCGCAGTCCGGCATCGGCCTGCCCGACGAGTCCTATTTCCGCGAGGAGCGGCACGCCGAGGTGCTGGCCGCCTACCCGGGACACATCGCGCGGATGTTCGGCCTCGTCTACGGAGGCGACCCCGAGAGCCACGCGGACACCGCGGCCCGCATCGTGGCGCTGGAGGCCAAGCTCGCCGCCGCCCACTGGGACGTCGTCAAGCGCCGCGACGCCGACCTCACCTACAACTTGCGCACGTTCGCCGAGCTGCGGACCGACGCTTCCGGCTTCGACTGGGACGGCTGGGCGACCGCGCTGGGCGGCAATCCCGACTCGCTCGCGGAAGTTGTTGTGCGCCAACCGGATTACCTGGCCTCGTTCGCGGCGCTGTGGGACAGCGAAGACTTCGAGGACTGGAAGCGGTGGGCGCGTTGGCGGTTGATCCGCGCCCGCGCCGCCTGGCTCACCGACGACGTCGTCGCCGCGGACTTCGACTTCTACGGTCGCCTGCTGACCGGCACCGAGCAGATCCGGGATCGCTGGAAGCGGGCGGTGGCCCTAGTGGAAAGCCTGATGGGCGACGCCGTCGGAAAGCTTTACGTGCAGCGGCATTTCCCGCCGGGCGCCAAGGCCCGCGTGGACGCGCTGGTGGACAACCTGAAGGCGGCATACCGCCAGTCCATCGGCGAGCTGGACTGGATGACACCGCAGACCCGCGAGCGCGCGCTGGCCAAGCTGGAGAAGTTCACCGCCAAAGTGGGCTACCCGGAGAAGTGGCGTGACTACTCGAAGCTGGTCATCGACCGCAACGACCTGTACGGCAACTACCGGCGCGGGTATGCGGTCAACCACGACCGCGAGCTGGCCAAGCTCGGCGGCCCGGTGGACCGCGACGAGTGGTTCATGACGCCGCAGACCGTCAACGCCTATTACAACCCCGGGATGAACGAAATCGTCTTCCCCGCAGCCATTTTGCAGCCGCCGTTCTTCGACGCCGACGCCGACGACGCCGCCAACTACGGCGGGATCGGCGCGGTGATCGGCCATGAGATCGGGCACGGCTTCGACGACCAGGGCGCCAAGTACGACGGCGACGGCAACCTGGTCGACTGGTGGACCGACGAGGACCGCACCGAGTTCGGCGCCCGCACCAAGGCGCTCATCGAGCAGTACGACGCGTACGTGCCGCGCGGCCTCGGCGACGGCCACCACGTGAACGGCGCCTTCACCGTCGGGGAGAACATCGGCGACCTGGGCGGGTTGTCCATCGCGCTGCTGGCCTATCAGCTGTCGCTGAACGGCCGGCCCGCGCCCCTCATCGAGGGCCTGACCGGCGTGCAGCGCGTGTTCTACGGCTGGGCGCAGGTATGGCGCACCAAATCACGTGAGGCGGAAGCGATCCGGCGGCTGGCGGTCGACCCGCACTCCCCGCCGGAGTTCCGCTGCAACGGCGTGGTCCGCAACATGGACGCGTTTTACGACGCCTTCGGCGTGGCCGAGGGCGACGGGCTGTACCTGGCGCCGGCGAACCGGGTCAGGATCTGGAACTAGGGCCCCCCTTTTTTGGCGCCAGCAGACGCAAAAGCCCCTAGTTTCGGCCCTAAACGGGAGCTTTAACGTCCGCTCGGCATGCTTCGATGCGCGCCGGCACGTGCTTGTGCCACGGCGTGCCCGCGTAGGGGTCGCGCCATTCCGTGGAAGTGAGCGAGTTGGGCGCGACCCCGGGGACAACGGTGCGCCCGTCCTCGCCGACGTAGTCCAGCCCGAAACCGTTGGGCAGCGCGGCGTGCCCGGCCAGCATGGTCTCGGTGACCTCGACGGTCGCCTCGGCGCTGCCGGCCGCGGTGCTGACCCGCGCCCGTCCCCCGTCGACGAGCCCCAGCACCTGGGCGTCCTCGACGCTGACGCGCAGCGCCCCGTCGGCGTCGCGTTTGCGCCAGGACGGGTCACGGAAGATGTCGTTGGCGGTGTACGCGCGCCGCTCGCCGACCGACAGCACGATCGGGAAATCCGGCGTGGTCAGCTGGGGCGGTGCCGCCGCCAAAGCCCTTAGGTCGTCCAGCATTTCGGGGATCTCCAGCGCGATCTTGTGGTCGGCGTGGCTGATCAGCGCGAAGTCGTCCTCGTAGGTGTGCAGGGTGAACGTGACCCCGGACGGGTTGTCGAGAATCGCGTCGAACAGCGCGTTGCCGTCGGCGTGGCCGGCCCGCCGTACCGCCTCCGGGTAGGCCATGGCGGTCTTCTGGGCCAGGCCCCACGCGGCGGCCGCGCCCGCCAATCCGTCGGGCAGCGTCGGCCCCAGGGTCTCGTAGAGCACGTACGGAACCAGCTTCGCCACAGTGGGATTGGTCGCAACCGCACCGAGGAAGGCCTCGGCATACTCCTGGCGGCCCCGGCGCGCGGCCTCGCGCAGCGGGCGCAGGTCGGCCTCGTCGAGCACGCCCAGCGCGCGCACCAGACGGGCCCAGATCTCCGGCTCGGGCAGCGTCCCGGGCAGCGGCTCGAGCAGCGGCCGGCGCAATTGAAAAGCGTTGCCGGGGAATTCGAAGTTGAAGAAGGTCGCCTCGGGCTTCTCGAACTGGGACGCCGCGGGCAGCACGTAGTGGGCGAGCCGTGCGGTCTCGGTCATCGCGACGTCCACGACGACCATCAGCTCCAGCGCCTGGAAGGCCTCGCGGCAGGCCGCCGAATTGGCCAGCGAGTGCGCGGGATTGGCGCTTTCGACGATCATGGCGCGGAAGCGGTCCGGGTGATCGGTGAGGATCTCCTCGGGCACCACGTTGCTCGGAATCAGCCCGGAGATGATGGGCGCACCGGTGACGGGCGTGCGACCGGAGACCTGGCTGAACAGCGGCGCGAACGACGAATGCAGGTGCTGCCCACCCTTTTTGGCGAAGTTGCCGGTGAGGATCCACAGCAGCTTGTTCAGGTAGGAGCACAGGGTGCTGTTGGGCGCCTGCTGGATCCCGAGGTCCTCGAACACCGCCGCGCTCTCGGCGGCGCCGATGCGCCGCGCCGCCGCGCGCAACAGCTCCTCGTCGACCCCGCAGCGCTGGGCGTAGTCGCCGACCGGGACGTCACGCAGCGCGGCCCGGACGACGTCGGCGCCGCGCACGTGCTGGGCGAGAAACGCTTCGTTGCAAAGGTTTTCCTGGACGAGGACGGCGGCCAGCGCGGCCAGGCACCAGGCGTCGGTCCCGGGCCGCACCCGCAGGTGGAAGTCGGCCATCTTGGCCGTGTCGGTGACGACGGGGTCGATCACGATCATCGACCGGGCCGGGTCCTTGGCGATCTCGTTGAGCACCACCCGGGCGCGGGGAAAGCTCTGCGACATCCACGGGTTCTTGCCGACGAACACCGACACTTCGGCGTGCTCGAACTCGCCCCGGGTGTGACCGCCATAGAGGTGCCCGTCGACCCAGGCCTCGCCGGTCTTCTCCTGCGCCAACGCATTTGACCGGTAGCGGGCCCCGAGCGCCTTCAGGAACGCGCCGCTGTAGGCGCCGCCCAGGTGGTTGCCCTGCCCGCCGCCGCCGTAGTAGAAGATCTTGTCGCCGCCGTAGGCGTCGCGGATGTGCCTGAAGCCCTCGGCGATCTCGACGATGGCGGTGTCCCAGTCGATCTCCTCGAAGGTGCCGTCGGCGCGGCGCCGCATCGGCGAGGTCAGGCGGGCGCGGTTGTTCTGGTAGTGGTCCAGCCGCAGCGCCTTGTTGCAGGTGTATCCCTGCGAGGCGGGGTTCGCCTTGTCGCCGCGGATGCGGGCCAGGCGGCGATCTTCGACCTGGACGACGATGCCGCAGTTGCATTCGCAGAGGATGCACGCGGTGGGCTGCCAGTCGGTGGTGGTCATTGCGAATTCCTCTCGGAGAGCTCGGCCGCGAGCAGTCGGTGTAGCTGGCGGTGCACGACATCAAGGGGCGTCAGGTCGCGCCGCACCCGGGCCAGCACGATCGCGCCCTCGAGCGCGCTGGTCGCCAGCACGGCCAGCTCGCCCGCCCGATCCGCGGCAATCCCGTCGGCGACGAAGCGCGCGGCGATCAGGTCGGACCAGCGGTCGAACACCGCGGCCGCGCGCTCGACTACCGGCGTCATGCGCTCGCGGTCGGATTGCTCGCCGGCCTCGACGGACACCGCGACGACGGGACATCCCGCGCGGAAGTCGCTGTCGAGCAGCTGGCGGCGGTACTTGTCGATCAGCGCGTCCAGCAGCTCGGCGCTGCCCGCGGCCTCGGTGATGAAGGCGGCCACGTGCTCGCCGGCGTAGTCGACGGCCTCGCAGAGCAGCTGGGTGCGCCCGCCCGGGAAGTAGTGATAGGCCGAACCACGCGGCGCGCCGCTGTGCTCGAGAACGTCGGAGATGGCCGTGGCGTGCGCGCCGCGCTCCCTGATCAGCAGCGCGGCCGAAACCACCATCCGCTCGCGGGGGCTACGCATATGTATGATGCTATACATAATCCGCGGCGCACAGAAGACCCCGCGCGAGAAGAAACAAAATCGCCCTATTCCCAGCCGGAATGGACGATTTTGCCGGGGGTACCTCCCGCTTGCGGGGGACTGCTGGCGCTAGTTGATCCAGTCGCTGGAGCCGTCGTGCTTCTGGTAGTCGCCGCCGGTGGAGTTCTTCACGATGATCGGATCGCCGGGCCCGAAGTTGTCGAAGAACCACCGGGCGTTGCTCGGGCTGATGTTGATGCAACCGTGGCTGACGTCGCGCTTGCCCTGGTCGTCCACCGACCACGGCGCGCTGTGCACGAAGTCGCCGACGTTGTCGAAGCGCACGGCCAGCTCGACGGTCACCTTGTAGCCGTAGGTCGAGTTGACCGGGACCCCGTAGGTGGAGGAGTCCATCACCACCGAGGGCATCTTCTCTTGCACGTAGTAGGTGCCGTTGGGGGTCTGGTGGTTGCCGGACGTCATGCCCATCGACATCGGGATGGTCTTCTCCACGGTGCCGTTGCGGGTGACCGTCAGCTGGTGCGTGGAGTCGTCCGCCGTGGCGACCAGCGTGTCACCGGTTTGGAAGCTGGACACGGTGCCCCCCGCGTCGACGGTCACCGCGGTGTGCGCAGGCCAGAAGCTCAGCGGGCGCCAGCGCAGCTGCGTCGGGGTCATCCAGTAGAACTTGCCCGGCACCGGCGGGGTCGACATCACGTGCACGGCGTCGATGGCCGCGCCCGCGTCGTCGACCCGCCCGGGGAAGTTGATGATGATCGGCTGGGCCACGCCTACCGTCGAGCCGTTCTTCGGGACGATCGAGGGCGCCCCGAACGGTGCGGTGCCGGTGAACGGTGTCGGGTTCTGCCCGGCGGCCGGGCCCGAGGCCGCCGGCTGGGCGCCCGGGAAGGTGAACGGCGGCGGCGCGAGCGGGTCGGCGGGCGGCGGCGCCGCGACGGGCGGGGGCGCGGGCGCCGCGGGTGGGTCCGCGGGCGCCGCGACGGTCCCCGGGTCACCGGGTGCCTGATCCGGGTCCGCAAGCGCGGGAACCGCGCCCAGCACCAGTGCCCCGCTCAAGATGGAGGCCAATCCGGCTGCCTTCAGAGCCGCGAACATATGCATCCCTTCGGTCGCTTACTCCGAAATAGTGTGGCATAGGGCATACCCCAGCTACCTACTCCACAGCGGGCGGCGCACCGATGCGCGGCCCGGATCTCGCCCCTGACCTGGGCAGCTATGAATTGCGTGAGCTTGCCGCGGCAACGTCCTGCTGGGGGTCCAGCATCTGCCGATTGGCCGCCATGCCCGCCAGCGCGGCGCCCATCAGGCCCGCGGAGGCGGTCAGCATCAGCGCGACGCTCCGCTCGTACAACAGTCCGCCGGCCAGCGAGCCGGCCATGATGCCCACCTGAAACGCCGTCACGTACAGGCCCGAGGCGCCGTCGGGGTCGTCGGCCCCGTTGCGCATCGCGGCGGACTGCAGCATCGGCGAGACGGCGGTGGCCATGGCCCCCCACAACACGATGGCCGCAATCCCGATCAGCGCGACCGAATAGGGGGCCACGCCGCGTCCGCCGCCGAACGCGAGCGCGGTCAGCACCACGAACGCGGCGGTCAACCCCGCCATGCAGATCAACACGGCGCCCCTGGGGCGGCGGTCCAGGGGGCGCGCCACCATGCCCACCGCGACCACCCCGGCGGCGCCGTAGGCGGCCAGCACCCAGGCGAGGTTCGGTCCGCGCACGCCGACGACCTCGCGGATGATCACCACGATGTAGGTGTACGACACGAAATGGCCGGTGACGCCGACCATGGTGATGAGGCTGACGACGATCAGGGCGCGATTGCGGTGATGCCGCGCCCGCGGGCCGACACACTTGAGCTGGTCAGCGGACAGCACCAGCTCGGGCAGCAACAGCCAGGCCGCCACGGTCACGACGGCCGCGGCGACGGTGACGCAGACCGCGGCCAGCCGCCAGCCCCACATCAGGCTCAGGGCGGCGGTGAGCGGGCTGCCGATCACCAGCGCCAGGCTGGTGCCGATGTAGATGGACATGGTGGCGCGTCCCGCGTGGCTCGGCGGCACCAGCCGAGTGGCGATCGGGGCGATGATCGACCACAGCAGCCCGTGGGTGAGCGCGCACAGCACCCGCCCCACGGCCAGCACGGCGAAGTTCGGCGCCAGCGCCGAGATGAGTTGCGAGACGGTTAGGCACACCAGGCTGACGACCAACGCCCGCCGGCGCGGCCAGTGCGCCGTCCAGCGCACCAGCGGGAACGTCGACAGCGCCGCCACCAGCGCGTACCAGGTCAGCAGGGTTCCGACCAACACGACGCTGACCTGCAGGTTGCGCGCGATCGCCGAGAGCGCGCCCACCGGCAGGATTTCAGCCGTGACGTAGGTGAAGGCCGCGGCCGCCAGCACCGCCAGCTGCGCCGCGACCCGTGGCGTCCACGTTCGCGCGGCAGTGGTGGCGGCTTCGACAGTCATAGGATCTGGTACGCAATCGGCCGGGCATGGCTGGTTGGCGAAATCACGCTGCACCTACCGTACGCACCGCAACAATAGGTTCCCCGCAGTTAGCGGTTCAACACGCCTACCGAGAAGTGATCAGGAACGGACCAGGCGCGCGATGGCGGCCGAGGCCTCGGCCAGCTTGTCGTCCGCCTCGTCCCCGCCCTCGGCGACGGCCCGGGTCACGCAGTGGTTCAGGTGCTCGTCGAGCAGATTCAGCGCCACCGAGCGCAGGGCGCTGTTGACCGCGCTGATCTGGGTGAGGACGTCGATGCAGTACTTGTCTTCCTCGATCATCCGCGCGATGCCGCGCACCTGGCCCTCGATGCGTCGCAGCCGCTTGGCGTAGTTGTCCTTCTGCTGCGAGTATCCGTGCTCGGTCGTCATACACCCATGGTACTTGGTACCCCGACGGGGTATGCCGGCAAATATCGGCTTGGCCGCGCCACGCATACTTACACGATGTCCGTTAACAAGGCCCCTGACATCAAGCCCCGTAGTCGTGACGTCACCGACGGCCTGGAGAAGGCCGCCGCCCGCGGCATGCTCCGCGCCGTAGGCATGGGGGACGAGGACTTCGCCAAGCCGCAGATCGGGGTCGCGTCGTCGTGGAACGAGATCACGCCGTGCAACCTGTCGCTGGACCGGCTCGCCAAGGCGGTCAAGGAGGGGGTGTTCTCGGCCGGCGGGTACCCGCTCGAGTTCGGCACCATCTCGGTTTCCGACGGCATCTCGATGGGGCACGAGGGGATGCATTTCTCGCTGGTGTCCCGCGAGGTGATCGCCGACAGCGTCGAGACCGTGATGCAGGCCGAGCGCCTGGACGGCTCGGTGCTGCTGGCGGGGTGCGACAAGTCGCTGCCGGGGATGCTGATGGCGGCGGCGCGGCTGGACCTGGCGGCGGTGTTCCTCTACGCCGGCTCGATCCTGCCGGGGGTGGCCAAGCTGTCCGACGGCAGCGAACGCGAGGTCACGATCATCGACGCGTTCGAGGCGGTGGGCGCCTGCGCCCGCGGCCTGATGCCCCGCGAGGACGTCGACGCGATCGAGCGTGCCATCTGCCCGGGCGAGGGCGCGTGCGGCGGCATGTACACCGCCAACACCATGGCCAGCGCCGCCGAGGCGCTCGGCATGTCGCTGCCGGGCAGCGCGGCCCCGCCGGCGACCGATCGCCGCCGCGACGGGTTCGCGCGGCGCAGCGGCCAGGCCGTCGTCGAGCTGCTGCGGCGCGGCATCACCGCCCGCGACATCCTCACCAAGGAGGCCTTCGACAACGCGATCGCCGTGGTGATGGCGTTCGGCGGGTCGACCAACGCGGTGCTGCACCTGCTGGCCATCGCGCGCGAGGCCGACGTCGAGCTGTCCCTCGACGACTTCAGCCGGATCGGTTCGAAGGTGCCGCACCTGGCCGACGTCAAGCCGTTCGGCCGCCACGTCATGTCCGACGTCGACCACATCGGCGGCGTCCCGGTGGTGATGAAGGCCCTGCTCGACGCGGGCCTGCTGCGCGGCGACTGCCTGACGGTGACCGGCAAGACGGTGGCCGAGAACCTGGCCGCGATCGCCCCGCCCGACCCGGACGGCAAGGTGCTGCGCGCGCTCGCCGACCCGATCCACCCGACCGGGGGGATCACGATCCTGCGCGGATCGCTGGCGCCCGAGGGCGCCGTGGTCAAGACGGCCGGCTTCGACTCCGACGTGTTCGAAGGCACCGCAAGGGTTTTCGACGGCGAACGGGCCGCGCTGGACGCCCTGGAGGACGGGACCATCACCGGGGGCGACGCCGTCGTGATCCGCTACGAGGGGCCCAAGGGCGGGCCCGGGATGCGCGAGATGCTCGCTATCACCGGCGCCATCAAGGGCGCCGGGCTCGGCAAGGACGTGCTGCTGCTGACCGACGGGCGGTTCTCCGGCGGCACCACCGGTCTGTGCGTGGGCCACATCGCCCCGGAGGCGGTCGACGGCGGACCGATCGCGCTGCTGCGCGACGGCGACCGCATCCGGCTGGACGTGGCCGGCCGCACCCTCGACGTGTTGACCGAACCGGCCGAATTCGAGGCGCGGCGAAGGGATTTCACGCCCCCGGAGCCGCGCTACAAGACCGGCGTGCTGGCCAAGTACGTCAAGTTGGTGAGCTCGGCGGCAATCGGCGCGGTCTGCGGCTAGCCGCCATTTGCAATGCGGCTAGCCGCCTATTCTATTGCGCCCCAACAGCTATGCGTGGGTGGCCGCCTCGCGCGTGCGCACGCCGAAGTAGGTGGCGTTCAGGCCCAGGACTGTCAGCAACCCGCCCGCGACGACGTTCGACCAGATCATGCCGGCGGTTGCGGTGAATCCGGGCAGCACCCACGGTGCGACGACGAGCCACGCGCCGAGCACCGGCAGCGTCCACGTAATGCCGTGCGCGCGATCCAGCGCAGTTGCGAAACCGTACGCCAAGAACGCCACCGCGATGCCGACGATCAGGTCGGACGTGGCAAGCGATCCCGTCGCGCTGAATCCCACCATCCACGGTGACGCCGCCACGTACAGGCCCGTCAGCAGGGCCAGACCGAAGGTGACGTGCGCGCTCATCGACTCGGCGACGCGCTCGTAATTCGCGCGCAGAGCCAACAAATCGGGGTGGTGATCTATTGATGAATGGACCGTACTCATTTTGTGACCTTTCTGTTATGCAGCAAGCCTTTTGAGGTTGACTGCACCCATCCATCCGCTGTCAAGATTACGCTCGGACGTCACCCAATTCGAGAGACCGCGTAGCGTCGTGGGTATGGACATCGCCGACCGGCTGCGGCTCGACGTGCCGGTGGGGCAGGCCGGAATGGGCGGCGGCATTGCGCAGGCGCCGCTGGCCGCCGCGGTCGCCGACGCCGGCGGCCTCGGCACCCTCGGCATCGCCACCGCCCGCCAGCTACGCGCGTCGATCGATCAGGTGCGCGAGCGGGCGCCCGGGCGCGCGGTCGCGGTAAATCTGTTGATGCACTTCGTCCATCGCCACCACGTCACGGTCTGCGTCGACGCCCACGTGGACGCCGTCGTGCTGGCGTTCGGCGAAAAGCGCGGGCTCGTCGAGCACCTACGCGAGGCGGGAATCTTCGTGTTCGTGATGGTCGGTACCGAGGAGCGGGCGCGTGCCGCGATCGCCTGGGGCGCCGACGGTTTGATCGCCCAGGGACGCGAGGCCGGCGGCCACCTCGTCGGCACCATGCCCGCGCTGGACTTCCTGTCCCGGGCCCTGCGGGCGGCCGGGAAGCGACCGGTGTTCCTGGCCGGCGGCATCGCCACCGCCGCCGACACGCGCGCCGCGTTGGACGCCGGGGCCAGCGGCGTCATCGCCGGCACGCGGTTCCTGTTGACGCACGAGGCCAACGCGAGTCGCGAGTACCAGCGGCGAGTCATCAACGCGGACAGGACCATTGAGACGGACCTGTTCGGCCTGAGCTGGCCGCTGCGTCACCGTGTCGTGCCCAACGCGGCGACCCGGCGCTGGTGCGGCGACGACGGGAAGGCCAAGGCCCTGCCCGCCGCCCTCAACGCGGCGAGCCGCCCGCTGGCGGTGCTGGGTTATTTCGACGCCGGCGCGCTGATGCGGCTGCAATCGCCGGGCCGCCCGTTCTTCACCCCACTGGCTCCGGTGGCCGGGGTGCCCGATTCCTGGCTGGACAGCGCCGCCCTGTATGCCGGCGAAACCGCCTTGCGCATAAGCGAACTCACGTCCGCCGCGCAAGCGGTCGCCGACCTCGCCCCGCGCTGAGGCACTACCGCACCAACGCGAAGGCGAAACCGTCCCAATGCTTGGCGCCGACCGTCTGGATCACCGCGGTGTCCAGCCGCGGACGCTCGCCCATCAGCTGCAGCGTCCGCCGCGTCGCCCGCACCCGCTCGTCATCGCAGTCGGGATCGAGGATCTGGCCCTCGCGAACGACGTTGTCCAGCACGAGGACTGAGCCGGGACGAGCCAGCCGCACCGCCCACTCGAGGTATGCGGCGTAGTTCTCCTTGTCGGCGTCGATGAACACCAGGTCGAAGGGGTCGCCGGTGAGTGTCGGCAACGTGTCGAGCGCGGCGCCGACGATGACCTCGACACGGTCGGCCACACCGGCACGCTGCAGGTTGGCCCGCGCGACCTCGGCGTGCTTGGGCTCGTACTCCAGCGTCACCACCCGTCCCTGCGGTCCCACCCCGCGCGCCAGCCAGATGGTGCTGAAGCCGCCCAGGGTGCCGATCTCGAGGACGCGGCGGGCTTGGATGGCGCCCGCCAGCAGGGAAAGGAATTTGCCCTGCTGCGCCGACACGGCGATTTGGGGTAACCCGGCCGCGTCGCTGGCCTGTAGGGCCGCGGCGAGGGCCGGCTCGTCGCCAATGAGTGTGTTGTCCAGGAATGCGTCCACGTCTTGCGGGGTCGGGTTTTCCGTCATGCCGCCAACGCTAGGCCGGGTTGTTTACTACATACCCATAGGGGGTATATAGTCGCGGTGTCCACGACGACAGAAAGGGTGATCTGAATGGCCGAATACGACGCGGGGACGTTGCTCAGCTGTGGCCACGAGGGCTGCGGATGTCGCGTTCGCATCGAGGTTCCCTGCCACTGCTCGGGCGCGGGCGAGCCGTACCGCTGCACCTGCGGCGACGAGCTGAGGCCAGTGGAGTAGCCGCCCCGGCCGGTCGCGCGGATCCGCGTGATCAGCGCCCGAACGCGCGACCGGCGAGCTCGACCCGGCCCTCCAGCCGGAGGGCGCCGGCCGACGCGCCCACGGCCACCGCGTGACCGCCGCGTTCGATGCGCCAGGTTTGCGCGGCACCGTCGTAATTGGCGAGCAGCCGCGGATCGGCCTCGATGGTCACCCTGCAGGTCGCGCCGGCCTCGAGCTCCAGGCGCTGAAATCCCAGCAGCCGCAGGCATCGTCCGCCGGGTAGAGCGGTGAGGTACAGCTGCGGGACGTCGGCCCCGGCGCGGTCGCCGACGTTGGCGACGGTGAAGCTCGCCGTGACGCTCTGGCCGCCGGTCACCACCAGGTCCCGATATTCAAAGCTGGTGTAGGACAGGCCATGACCGAACGCGAACATCGGTGCCAGGCCGTTCCTGGCGAACCAGCGGTAGCCGACGTCGGCCCCTTCGAAGTAGTCGATGGTCGTCGGCACCCCCCACGGGGCGTCCGGCTCGGGCAGCTCCGGGCGCGGCGTCTGGCCCAGGTCCACCGGGAAGCTGATCGGCAGCCGGCCCGACGGATTGACCCGCCCGGCAAGGATTTCCGCGATCGCCCTGCCGCCGGCCTGGCCCGGATACCACGCCTGCACGACGGCGTTCACCGAGTCCCGCCATGGCATGGCCACCGGGTTGCCGGTTTCCAGCACCACGACGGCGTTCGGGTTGGCGGCCGCCACCGCGGCGATCACCGCGTCTTGGCCCCACGGCAGCGTGAGGTCCGCGCCGTCGAAGCCCTCCCCTTCGGCGCGGACGGCGAAGACGATCGCGATGTCGGCGCGCCGCGCCGCCCGCACCGCCTCGGCCGGGCTGGCGCCGGGATCGAAGTCGATCTGCGCGCGCGGAAGTTGGCTGCGCAGCTCGGCGAGCGGGCTCGACGGCAGCAGGTACAGGTTGCGCAACCCGGCCTCGAGGCCCAGGCCACCGAGCGGGATCACGCCGGCGTAGCCGCCGGGTGGGACGACGGCGCTCGAACCGTAGCCCGCGGCGACGCCCAGCTGCGCGTACCCGCCGATGACGGCGATGCGCGCCGCGGACTCGGGCGCGATGGGCAGGACGCCGCGGTTGGCCAGCAGCACGATCCCCCGCCGCGCGATCTGCAACGCAATGTCGTTGTGCGCGTTCATATCCGGTTCGGGCACGGCCTCGGCCCGGTCGATGCCGACCGCGAACATCGACCGCAGGATTCGCCGGACCATGTCGGACAGGCGCTCGGAGGGCAGCGCCCCGGCGGCGTGGGCGGCCCGCAGCGGCTCGCCGAACGCCTCGGATTGCCACAGCAGCGCGTCGATTTGCGCCCCGCACTCCTGGTCGAGGCCGGCCGGCGCGCATTCCCAACTGGGCGTCCCACCCCAGTCGGACATAACCCAACCGCGGTATTCCCAGTCACCTTTCAGTACCCCGTTGATCAGGGCGTCGTTGGCCGCGGCGTAGTCGCCGTTGACCTTGTTGTAGGCCGCCATCACCGCGCCGGGCGATGAGCGCTCGATGGCGATCTCGAAGGCCAGCAGGTCGGATTCGCGGTGCGCGCCGGGATCGATGACCGCGTTCAGCCAGTGCCGGTTGGTCTCGTTGCAGTTCAGCGAGAAGTGCTTGACCGTCGAGATGACGCCCTGCTCCTGGATGCCGTTGACCGACTCGGCGGCGATCAATCCCGTCAAAAGCGGGTCCTCGGAAAGGTATTCGAAGTTGCGGCCGTTGCGCGGGTCACGGGCCAGGTTCATCGCGCCGGCGAGCTGCACGTTGAACCCGCGGCTGCGTGCCTCGCGGCCGATCACCTCGCCGGCGGCGCGGGCCAGCGCGGGGTCGAAGCCGGCGGCCAGGGCGAGGCCGGCCGGCAACGCGGTGGCGGTGTCGCCGGGGCGGTAACCGGGGTTGGTGACGCCGAGACCGGCGTCGCTCATCAGCAGCGCGGGGACGCCGAGCCGCGGAATCCCGGGCACGTACCCGGCGCTCATCGGGACGCCCGGCGGGATGCGTTCGTCGCGCTGCGGCCACAGCTCGCCGGCGCCCATCACCGCGAGGATCAGCGAGAACCGCTCGTCGTCGGTCATTTGGGACTCGACTTCGCGGGCCCGCGCGTCCGGATCGCTCACCGCACACCCTCTTTCGCGTACACAACCCGCAGCACGTGCCCGAGTTCGGGGCCCATCACCAGCTCCGCCAGCTCGCAGATGGTCGCGACGAACTCCGGGCCGTGCGCCGGCTCGGCGCGGCACAGGTGATGCGCCACCTCGTGCAGCACCACCAGCTCGCGCAGCGCCCAGTCGGCGGTGTCACGGTCGGGAACCGCGATAGTGCCGGCGCCGTCACGGTTTTCGTAGTGCGCCGCGGTGGCGGCCCGCCGCGGCCGCACCCGCAGCGGCGACACGCCGGGCCAGCGCCGCCGCACGGACGGCAGCGCCAGCACCTCGTCGACGTAGCGCTGGACGGTGGCGACCGACCCGAATTTCCCCTCCGGCGGCAGCGTCAGCTGCGTGCCGAAGAATTCGACGGAGGGCGATCCGTGCTCGGCGGCGCGGTCGAACAACGTCCGGACGAAGTCCTCGGCCGCATAAACCTTGGCGCGCTGCGAATCGCGGGCCCCACCGGCCCGAGTCACTGGCGCAATGCGCTCCGCGCGCCCGGCAGTTCGGCGCTGTTCCCGAGCCGCGCCCGCCGGCCGGCCCGGTCCCCCGCCCGGCGCGCCGCCGACGAATACCCCGCCGTCGCGCGGCTGACTTGATAAGTGCCGCGCGCCTTGGACGCGCCGCGGTAGAAGTCGCGCAGCTCAACATCCTTGTCCCGCAACGCGATCGCGGTGCCGGGCGGGCGGCGGCGGTCCTTGGTGGCCTCGCGCCTGGCCTCCTCGCGGGCCTCCGCTAGGCGCTGACCGACGCGGGCCCCGAACGCGAGCTGGAAGTTGAGCCGGGCGGTGATCGTCGGCGTGGGGCGGTGCGCGCCGGAGGCCAGGTAGGCATCCGACGCGCGCACCATCTGCACGACCAGGCTGGCGTAGAGGGCGTGGGTCGCGTCGATGTCCTCGGCGAACCCGTACGCGTAGACGAACGTCGAGTTCGACGCCACGTCGCAGCGCACGTCGTTGGCCAGGGCGATCAGCACGAAAAGCTGCACGTACGTCCGCAGCCCCCGGGTGCCCGCCGCACCGATGGTGATGGTGCGCTGCGTCGGGGCCTGCACCGGCGAGCGCTTGGCCGCGTGCGAGCGCGCCACCGCCAGGTCGATCGAGGCCGCCGTCGCCAGCCGCTGCGCGGCGCTCATGAAGGCGTCCGCCTCGTGCGAGTTGTCGGTGCCCTCGGCCTGGCGCAGCAGCGCGGCGATGCGAGCGAGCATCTTGTCGTCTGTCATGTCGCCAAAATACGGCAGCGATACGACATCCCGCCTACAGCCGTTTGGTGATCCAGGAGACCACGTCGCCGAGCACCTGGTCGCGCTCCGGCTCGTTGAACACCTCGTGGTACAGCCCGGGGTAGATCTTCAGCTCGACGTCGGTGGAACCCACGCATTCGACCAGACGGCGGCTGCCGTCCACGGGGATGAGCCGGTCGTCGGAGCCGTGCACCACCAGCAGCGGCGCCGTCAACGCCGGCGCGCGCTGCGGCATGGTCTGCCCGACCTCCAGCAACGCGCGCCCGACGCCGGCCGGGACCTTGCCGTGGTACACCAGCGGGTCGGCGTTGTAGGCCGCCACCACCGCGGGATCCCGCGAGATCGCGGCGACGTCGAGTTCCTGCACCGGCAGGCCCGGCACGACCACGCCGAGCACCTTCGCGGCCAGGATCATGAACGGGGATACCAGCTCCTGCGCCGCGACCGCCGGGGCCGACAGCACCATCATGTCGTAGTTGTCCGGGCGTTCGACGCCGTAGGCGAACACGATCCCACCACCCATGCTGTGCCCGAGGACGTTGCACTTCAGGCCCGGGTGCTCACGGGTGGCGATGCGGACCAGGGTGTCGAAATCCGCCGTGTACTCGGAGATGTCCCGCACCAGCATCCGCTTGCCGCCGGAGCGGCCGTGGCCGCGGTGGTCTAGGGCGTAGGTGACCAGCCCGGCGGCGCCGAAGCATTGCGCGACATGGTCGTAGCGGCGGGCGTACTCGCCCAGGCCGTGCGAGAGCACGACCACCGCCCGGGGCGCGACCTCCGGCGTCCAGACGTCGTAGACGATGCGCACGCCGCCGAGGCCGTCGAAGGTCAGTTCAGTGCGCGTAGTCATCACAGGAAGCGTAATGGCTCGGCGGAAGCTCGCGCAGCGTGTTCAACATGCGGCGCCGCGCGGAGCGCGTACCGGTTCCCCACCAGCCGGCGATCGTTGCAGTCACATCGACGGCCGGGCTCGAATTCCACTGACAGCGAATGGCTTTGGGGTCGCAGGCCCTCGACTGTTTTCGCGGCGGCGATCCGCCACGGCGCACCGACGCGGCTCGCCCGTCAAATCACCCTTGACAAAGGAACAGTTGTGTTCCTTTAATAGACGCATTCCCCGGACGAGGTCGGCATTCGCCGGCCCCGGGCAACCCGAAAGGACTCTCGATGACTGACGTCTACTCAGCGGACGCGGCGGGCGTGGTCACCCGCATGCCCGATGACAGGTGCCCGGATCGGCTTTCTGCCGACGCGGACCTGATCGCGCCGCGCCAAGGCCGGTACGCGATCGCCGCGGCCGTCGGCGCCCTGGCCAACGGCCTCGCACGCCGCTCACGGAAAGGGATTGCGCGGAAATGATCATTCTTGGTGTCAACAGCGTCTTCCACGAGTCGTCCGCGGCCATCGTGGTCAACGGCCGCGTCGTCGCCTCGGCCGAGGAAGAGCGGTTTAACCGACGGAAACACGCCAAGCCGGCCGATGTCGATAACGCCGACGTGCTGCCCGTCGCGGCCATCAAGTTCTGCATGGACCAGGCCCGGGTGTCCGCCGCGGACATCGACGCGATCGGATACTCCTACGATCCAGCGTTGCGGCGGCAGACATTTGTCCCAGATCACCTCAGCGTCGAGGGCGGCTGGGGCAGCATCACCGGTGAGAACACGTTTTGGGACTCGCTCGATCGGGTGCCGCAAGCCCTCACCGCGCTGCTGGGCAGGCGAGTGCCCATTGGGTGGGTGCGCCACCATCTCGCGCACGCCGCGTCGGTGTATCACCCGTTCTGCCCGCGCGACGCCGCGGTGCTGGTGGTCGACGGCATCGGCGAAAACGCCGCGAGCGTGCTGCTCGGCGGGGACACAGAGCGCCTGAACATCCTTGAAGAGACTTGCTATCCGCATTCGATCGGCTTCCTGTGGGAACGGATCAGCGCGTTTCTGGGCTTCAGCCCGTATGACGCCTGCAAGGTCATGGGCCTGGCCGCATACGGCCATCCGCGGGCACACCGGCGCGCCTTTAAACAGTTCGTCCAGGTGAATCACGACGGGACCTACGCGCTCAATCTCGACGTGCTCCGGTTCCGGCTGCCGTCCTTCGAGCCGCTCCAGACACTGCTGGGACCCCCACGGTCCGGCGGGCCCATCGCACAGCGCCATGCCGACATCGCGGCGACGCTGCAGGAGCTGACCGACGAGATCATGCTCGGCCTCGTTCGGCGGCTGTACGACCTGCACCCGTCCAAGGCACTCGGGTTGGCCGGCGGTGTCGCGCTCAACTGTTCGACCAACTACGTGCTCAAGGAAAGAGGGCCATTCGAGCAGCTCTACTTCCCGCCCGCACCGCACGACGGCGGAACGGCGATCGGCGCGGCCCTGCAGGTGGCCGCGCTCAATGGAGACGGCGGTCGCGCCACGCACACCCCCTACCTCGGGCCGGCGTATTCCGATCGCGATATCGCAAATGCGTTGCAGGACAGCGTCGATGCGCATTACCGCGCCGACAATCTGGACGAGCTCGTCACGGAGGTGGCCGATCTGCTCTGCGGTGGTGCCGTGGTGGCATGGTTCCAGGGCAAGATGGAGCTGGGCCCGCGCGCACTCGGCAACCGCTCCCTGCTGGCCGATCCGCGCGATCCCCAGATGCGGGAACTGTTGAACCACAAGGTGAAACACCGTGAGCACTTCCGCCCGTTCGCGCCCAGTGTCCTGGCCGAGCATGCGGACGAATGGTTCGATCTCGGCCGCCCGTCACAAGCGCTGGACCTGATGCTCTGCGCGGTGCCGATCAGGGAGGGGCTGGCCGACCGAATCCCGGCCGTTGCGCACAAGGACGGCACGGCTCGCGTCCAGCTGGTGCACCGGGAGTCGAATCCCCGCTACCACGCCTTAATTTCGAAGTTCTACGAACGGACGGGCGTGCCGATGCTGCTCAACACGTCGTTCAACGACAGCGAGCCAATCGTGTGCAGCCCGGCCGACGCCCTGCACACGTTCTCCTCGACCCGGATCGACGCTTTGGTGCTAGGCGACCACATCGTGCGCCGCCAGGTCGCCGACGAGCTCGGTGACGCGGCATAGGAGGCGAACATGACCACAACGCCGACAGTGCCGTGCTACCAACTTTCCGAGGATGAAGTCGCCAAGATCCGCGGGTGCCTCGTCGATTCCTGGGACAGCAACCGGCCGCGGGACATGACGCGGCGTCTGCCGGGGCCATTGCTTGATTACCTGCAAGGCACTGGGCGCGTCACGGCGGCGGGCGCGCTGCTGGTGCGGGGGTTTCCGGTCGACGACGTCGAGATCGGCCCGACGCCGACGGACTGGCGCGACGCGGTCGGCCGGGCATCAACCGGGATCTACGAGCGCTTCCTGCTGACGCTCGCCGGCGCCCTGGGCGAGGTGTTCTCGTTTCCAGCGCTGCAAGGTGGCAGGCCGGTGCAGGACCTGGTACCCATGCCCGGCGAAGAGCAGACGAAGAGCGGAAACAGCAGCCGCAGTTTGCTCGATCTGCACACCGAGGACGCGTTCTCCTCCCGCCGCTGCGACTACCTCGGCTTGATGTGTCTACGCAACGACGACCTGGTGCCGACGAGTTACGCCGAACTCGACCTCGAGCGGATATCGGGCGAGCTCGTCGACGTGCTGTTCCAGCGGCGCTTCACGATCAGAGCCGACGACACGCACCACCACCAAGGGGGGCACGAACCGATTGCGCTGCTGTGGGGCGATCGCAGCCGACCCTTCCTCAGAATCGACGACCACTTCACCGACCCGCTGCCGGGTGACGAACCGGCGCGCGCGGCGCTGGAAGCCCTTGTGGCGGCGCTGTATTCGGCGGAAGAGTCGATCACGCTGCGGCCGGGGGAGGTCGTATTCATCGACAACCACCTGGCGGCCCACGGTCGGCGGCCGTTCACCGCCCGTTACGACGGTGCGGACCGGTGGATCAAGCGGGTTGGCATTACTCGCTCAGCGGCTTGGCGTGAGGCGATGCTTGACGCGAAACGGCGCTGGGCGCAATGAATCAGCAGCTCGATGTGGCGGTGACGACGCCACCGCGCCAGTTTTCCGAACATCCCGACGTCGGCGTCTGGGAGGCTCGCACGGGCGTGGCGCTCGGTCCGGCGGTAGAGTGCGCCGTTTATGTCGATGGCAAGCGGTTGCCCGGAACCTACACCTATGACGCGGCGCTGGCGACGGTCCGCGAGCTGGGCCGCGGATTCGCCTGGGCCGGCCTAGACGAACCCGACCAGCAACAGCTGACCGCGATGGCCCATGCGTTCGGCTTACATCCGCTGACAGTGCAGCAATCGATGCAGCCACACCAGCGGCCGAAACTCGAATTCGACGACAGCACCTTGGTTTTCGTGCTGAAGACGGTCAACTACGTCGAGCATGAGTCCCTTGCGACGGTGCGCAAGATCATTCAGGGCGGCGAGATCGTCACCTTCATGGGCGCGGACTTCGTGCTGACGGTCCGCCATGGCGGCCACGTGCGACTGGCCGACGTGCGCGCGCAGCTGGACGCCGCCCCGGACCGGTTGCGGCTTGGCCCGTCCGCAGTCCTGCCCGCCATCGCCGACCATGTCGTGCACACCTACCTCAAGGTCACCGACCAGCTCGAGACCGACATCGACTTGATCGAAGAGAACGTCTTCTCCCCCACCAATCCGACCGCCATGGAGCACATCTACCTGCTCAAGCGTGAGATCGTCGAGCTTAGACGCGCCGTCGTTCCGCTGACCCTGACGCTTGGCAGGCTCGGCAACGACGCCAATGGCTTCATCCCCACCGAGGTACGCCGGTACCTCCGCGACGTTCTCGATCACACGGTTCAGGCCGCCGACCGGATCACCGGCTACGACGAGTTGCTCAGCTCGCTGGTGCAATCAGCGCTCGGCAAAGTCGCGACGCAGCAGAACATGGATATGCGAAAGATATCGGCCTGGGTGGCAATGGCCGCCGTCCCGACGGTGGTGACCGGCATCTACAGCATGAACTTCGACGCCATGCCCGGATTGCACTGGTTCTGGGGCTATCCCGCCTCGCTGTTGCTGATGCTGGCGATATGCGGGTTCCTGTACGCGCTGTTTCGCCGCAGACACTGGCTTTGACCGTCCCCGGCAACTCGCATCGCAAAAACATCAAAACCAACCGTTGACAAAGGAACAGTTTTGTTCCTTTAATGAATATGACAACTGCGCGGCCCTGCCCAATCGCATTCCGACGAGGAGAAACCACATGTCGTTTGCCACCACGGTGCCGAGCCAGATGCGCGCCGTTTTCAAACAAGGACGTTCGGTGCAGATGTCCTGGGTGCCGGTGCCTGAGCCGGGCCCGAGGGACGTCCTGGTCCGCGTCGAAGTTGCGGGGGTGTGCCGCACCGACGTCTACGTCGCGCAGGGGAAGCTTGCGTGCGCGGACCCGGTGATTCTCGGGCACGAGTTCGCCGGTGTTGTCGCCTCCGTCGGACCCGAGGTCCGCGGCTTTGCTCCTGGGGACCGGGTAGCCGCGATGCCCGCGATCCCCTGCGACAGATGTCCTCGATGCGCCGGCGGCATGGCGGAATGCTGTGCGCGGCCTCAATTTCTTGGGGTAAGCCGGCACGGAGCCTTCGCCGAGTACATCGCGGTACCCGCTCAGGTGGTGTACCACCTGGCTGACTCGCTCTCGTTCAAGGAGGGCGCTTACGCCGAGCCGGTATGCGCCTCCCTCGCCGTGCTGAAAGCCGGCATCCAACCCGGAGAGCGCGGCCTGGTTTTTGGCGACAACCGGATCACGGGGCTGACCAAACGCGTCCTGTCAACGGTGGGATTTCCAGCAGTCGAGATACACGGGATGGACGAATCGGCGCGGCTGGAGACGGATGCCTACGACTTCGCTATCGAAACCCTGCCCACCCGCGAGGCTTTCGACGAGTTGATCCGGATTCTCCGCCCCGGCGGTCGGATCATCCTCAAGAGCCGACCCCCGGCCCCGGTGGCAATCGATCTGACGGCCGTCCTACGCAAGGAGCTCCGATTCGAGGCGGTGTCATACGGGAAGTTCCGTGAATCCCTGGAGTTCTTGGCGCGCCATGAGATCGCCGACCTGCTCGGCGACACCCACCCGTTGGGGGACTTCGCCGACGTGTTTGCCGCCGAGGACGTCGGTGAGCACTTCAAAACCTTTCTGTCTCCCCGCTTAGCCCACGCTGAACGCTGCTGCCACTCGAGCACCGTTCGCGTGAAGGACGACCCCTTCCGCCGGGTTGCCTAAGTGACGACTACTATCGGGCAGACCCCGAAACACACTGTCACCGCTGGAAATAACTCGTTGGCGCTGGCGGTGCTGCTAGCCGGCGCCTTCATGGCGCTGCTCGACAGCACCATTGTCAATGTCGCGGTCCCGACGATCCGCACCAGTCTTGGGGCTTCGAATTCGACGCTGTCGTGGATCGTTTCCGGTTACGCGCTCGCGTTCGGCCTGGCGCTGGTCCCCGCCGGGAGGATCGGTGACCGGATTGGGCATAAGTGGGTTTTTATCGGCGGCCTGTCGTTGTTCACGCTCTCCAGCCTCGCGTGCGGCCTGGCCCAAGAGGACGGACAGCTCATCGCCGCCCGCGCGGTCCAGGGACTCGCCGGTGGCGTGTTTTACACGCCGATCAACGCATTGATCCAGTTGATGTTCGTTGATCGGCAACGGGGACGCGCCTTTTCGCTCAGGGCTGCGACGATCGGCGTTTCCATGGCCTGCGGCCCGCTGGCGGGCGGTCTCATCATTCAGGCTTTCGGCGCCGGTGCGGGGTGGCGGCTGATATTCGCAATCAACATCCCGATCGGCGTGCTCGCCGTGGTCGCCGCGATGGTGTTGCTTCCCGGGACGGCCGAGAATCGCGGTATCGCCGCGGACTGGCCGGGGCTTGGGTTGCTCTCGGCCGGGCTGGTCGCACTGCTGACCGCCCTTATCGAGGGGCAGCAGCTGGGTTGGCCGATATGCGCCTACCTGTCGATGGCCGCCGGGTTCGCCGCGATCGTGTTGTTCGGGTTGTGGGAACGCCGAGTCGAAAACCTGGGCGGCGATCCGGTGGTGCCGCCGCGATTGTTCAATCACCGATCGTTCGCCGGCGGCTTGCTTATCGGCTTCGTCGATTTCGCAGCCTTTATGAGCATCTTCTTCACCATCGCGATGCTGTGGCAGGCGGGGCTCGGTCACAGCGCATTGCAATCCGGTTTGGTGGTAATGCCTTTCGCGGTCGGCATCACCATCGGGGCAGCCCGAAGCGGCGCCTTTGCGGCCCGGTTCGGGCGGGTCGCGCTCGTGGTCGCGCTAGGCCTCGTCGCCGGTGGCATGACGGCGGCGTGGCTGGTTCTGGCCGTGACTCCGGCCACCTCCTACAGCGGCTGGCAACTGATGGCGCCGCTGCTGGTTGCCGGTGTGGGCAATGGTGTATTCATCGCTGCGAACCTCGATTTCATCGTCGCCACGGTCGAACCGGCCGATGCCGGTGCGGCCAGCGGGGTCGTCTGCACCACGCAGCGAGTGGGCAGCTCGATCGGTACCGCGGTTGCCAGTACGGTGCTGTTCGGCACGCTTCACTTCGACCGCGTATCCAACAGCGTCGCGTTGGCGTTCGGTCACAGCGCGACCATGGCCATGGCGGTAAGCGCCGCCCTCAGCGTCGTGGCCTTCGGGTTGATGTTCGCGCTTCCCGCCGACGAGCGCTGCGAAAAACACCTCCCGTACGGCCGTTGACTCCGCGCTGGCGGCTGGTCCACTCGCGCTTTTGCGCCAGTAGGCGCGGAGTCAACGGGCGTAGCCGTGCAGGAACACCCGGACGCCGCGCTGCACGATGGCGCGGAGTTGCGTGTCGGAGAACGGTTCGCCCAGCAGCGCCCTCTCCCGGACCTCGCCGAAGCTCAGCATCCCGAACTGGCGGGCCGCGGCGTCGGCGTCGGCGATGTCGAGGGTGCCCCGTTTGGTTTGCTCCCGCAGGTAGTCGGCCAGCGCGGTGCGCAGCTGCGCCATGGTGGTGTGATACATGCCGGCCAGCTCCGGGAAGCGGGGGGCCTCGGCGATCACCAGCCGGTACAGCCCCACCACCTGTACCGACTGCCAGCCGCGCGCGATCTGCAGCCCGAATGCCAGCAGCCCTTGTTCGGGATCGGCCGCAGCGTCGGCCATCGCCCCGACCGCCGAGTCCAGCGAGAGCGCCGCCAGCTCCCCGGCGACCTCGAGCAGCAGCGCGTCCTTGTTGGGGAAGCGGGCGTAGAAGGTCTTGTTCGACATGCCGGCGGCGCGGGCGATGCGCGCGATGCTGGCGTCGGCATAGCCGCGCGTCAAGAACTCCGTCGCCGCGGCCTCGAGCATGTGGCGACGGCGCGCCTCCAGCTCGGAATTGGGTGGGCGGCCCGGACTGACCGAAGCCCGCCGCCGCGGCTGCCGCACGGTGTCATCTAACGCATCCTGGCGTGCCATCTCAGAACCGAATCTCGCACAGCAACACCATCTTCACAAACCTCCCCAACAAAGGAACATGGATATTCCATTAAATGATAGGGCCTGAGTCGTTGCGGTGTCGAACCGCGGCTTCGGGGATCAGTGCGCCGGTAGCGCCTGTGTCGGAGGCTCTGCGTAGGCTCGTCTGACATGGGGCTGCTCACCGAAGACGTAGAGAAATCTGGCGGTGCCGCGGCGCTCGGCGGGGACTTCTCGGCCGACGCCGAGCCGTACCGTCGCGAACTGCTCGCGCACTGTTACCGGATGACCGGGTCGCTGCACGACGCCGAGGATCTGGTGCAGGAGACCCTGCTGCGCGCCTGGAAGGCCTACGACCGTTTCGAGGGCAAGTCGTCGATGCGGACCTGGCTGCACCGCATCGCGACCAACACCTGCCTGACCGCGCTGGAGGGCCGGCAACGCCGGCCGTTGCCGACGGGGCTGGGGGCGCCGAGCTCCGACCCCGCCGCGGAGCTGGTGGAGCGGAGCGAGGTGCCCTGGCTCGAGCCACTGCCGGAGCTGACGGACGACCCGGCGGACCCGTCGGTCATCGTCGGGTCACGCGAGTCGGTGCGGTTGGCGTTCGTCGCGGCGCTGCAACACCTTTCGCCCCGGCAACGGGCGGTGCTGCTGCTGCGCGACGTGCTGCAGTGGAAGGCGGCCGAGGTGGCCGAGGCCATCGGCACCACCACCACCGCCGTCAACAGCCTGCTGCAGCGCGCCCGCACCCAGCTCGAGGCCGTCCAGCCCAGCTCCAGCGACCGGCTGACGCCGCCCGATTCCCCCGAAGCCCAGGACCTGCTGGACCGCTACATCGCGGCGTTCGAGGCCTACGACATCGACCGGCTGGTCGAGTTGTTCACCGCCGAGGCGATCTGGGAGATGCCGCCGTACACCGGCTGGTACCGCGGCCCGCGGGACATCATCACGCTCATCCACCAGCAGTGCCCGGCCGAACATCCCGGCGACATGCGCCTGCTCCCCGTGGTCGCCAACGGCCAGCCCGGCGCGGCCATGTACATGCGCGCCGGTGACGTGCACGTGCCGTTTCAGCTGCACGTCCTCGACGTCAGCGACGGCCGGGTGTCGCGGGTGGTGGCCTTCCTCGACGACACACTATTCGAGAAATTCGGGCTGCCCGCTACCGTGTGACGATGCCGAATGCCCCGCGAGTCACGCCCGCGCCCGGGAAGCCGCTGCTGCTGTTGGGCGGCTTCGACATCGCCGAGTTGGGCTATGTCGCCGAGGAATTCTTCGTCTCCGGAACGGCCGCGTCCTACGCGCCCACCACCGCGCTGGGTCCCGACGGCGACTGGAGCGTAACACCAAGTGGCAGTGCGGAATACACCACGCGGATGGTGGCGCTGACCCCGACCGACCCGGCCCACTTCAACGGGACGGTGCTGGTGGAATGGCTCAACGTCAGCGGCGGCATCGATGCACCCGCCGTGTGGATGATGGCGCACCGCGAGATCCTTCGCGCGGGCTACTGCTACGTCGCGGTATCGGCCCAAAAGGTGGGGGTGGACGGCGGCGGCGAGAACCTGATGGGCTTCGACATGTCCCTGAAGAGCCAGGACCCGGCGCGCTATGCCGCCCTGAGCCACCCGGGCGACGAGTACTCCTACGACATCTTTTCCCAGGCGGGCGACCTCGTCCGCAACGGAGCGCTGGGCGAGCTGCCGGTGCGGCACGTGGTCGCCCTGGGCGAGTCGCAATCGGCCATGTTCCTGACGACCTACGTCAACGCCGTCGATCCGCTCGCGCAAAGCTACGACGGGTTTTTGGTGCACTCGCGGTTCGGGTCGGCCGCGCCGCTGGACGGCGTTTCCGTCTTCGACGAGTCACACCTCGACATGCCCGAGGCGGTCGCGTTCCGCTCCGACCTGCGCGTCCCGCTCATCACGATCATCACCGAAACCGACCTGTTCGGCGGCCCGCGGGAGGGCTACTACTTCGCGAGGCAACCCGACCACGACCGGCTGCGAGTCTGGGAGATCGCCGGGGCCGCACACGCCGACAATTACACGATCCAGGTGGCGCCCATCGACAACGGCTCCGCGCCGCTGGAGGCGATCGTGGCCGCCTACGCGCCGACCAACACGCTGATGGGTCAGCAGCTGGGCCACTACATCAACTTCGCGCCGCAACACCACTACGTGGTGCAGGCGGCCCTCGACGCGCTGCACACCTGGGTCCGCACCGGCGAGCCGGCACCGGTGGGACCACCGATCGAGGTCCAGCACGGCGAGCTGCCCCGGCCCGTCCTCGATCCGCACGGCCTGGCCCGGGGCGGCGTGCGGACCCCGTGGGTGGACGTGCCGATCGCCCGCACGTCCGGTCTCGCCGAAGCGGAAAGCATCATGGCGGCGATCTTCGGCTCCGGCGAACCGTTCGACGCGGCCACCCGGGACCGGCTCTACCCGGGCGGCGTCGCGCAATACCTCGACGGCTTCACGGCGGCGCTCGACCGCGCGATCGGCTCGGGGTTCATCCTGCCGGCCGACCGCGCCGAGATTCTCGAGCTCGCCGCCGCGACGTATCCCCAGAACTAAAGGGGGCGTTCAGCTTTCGGCGGCCAGCACGTCGCGCACCGCTGCGTCGGCGGCGCTCAGCAGGTCCGGGTCGATGCCGGCGCGGCCGCGCACCAGGACCGTGGCGCAGTTGGCCACCGGCAGCCTCTCGGCCGGGCACAGGCCGTCGGGAAGTTTGCCGATCATCGGCAGCAGCGCCAACCCGAGCCCGGAGCGCACGGCGGCGTAAAGCCCCGACAGGTCACCGCATTCGGCGGCGATTTCGTAAGCGATGCCGTGCCTTTCGAGGACCGAGAAGGCCGGCTCGCGCAACGTGCACGGCTCGGCATAGATCACCAACGGCAGCGGGTCGCCCCGGCGAGCGGCGAAAGTCCGCGCCGAAACCCACCCCAGCTGCACGACTCCCGACGCATTGGCGCGGTCGAGCCCCGACCCGTCGAGCATGATCGCCAGGTCCAGCAGGCCCCGGTCGAGGGCGTCGGCCAGCGAGACGTTGCGGTCCAGCCGGAACCTCGGCCGCCGCTCGGGAAGCCGTTCACGCAGCACGCTGGTCAGGGCGGGCAGCATCACGTCCGCGCCGTGCTCGGTCGCCCCGATCGTCAGCAGCCTGTGTTCGGTGGCACCGAGGTCGTCGAGCGCCGCGTCGTGCGCCGCCAGGATCGCCCGGGCGTGCCGCAGCACCTTTTGGCCGACCTCGGTAAACAAGACGCCCCGGCCGGAGCGTTCGACCACCGGTTCGCCGACCACGCTCTCCACCTTGCGCAGGTGCTGGCTGACGGCGGACTGACTGAGGTGCAGCGCGGCGGCGGCGCGGTGAAATCCCCCACAGTCGGCCACCGCCACCAGGCTGCGCAGCGGCGCGATATCGAGCACCTGAGCCATACCGACGAACCATAGTCCGATCAGCGAATACGATCAATCGATCGACCTGATCACGTCGAAATTGTTCCGATCACCGATGATGTGATCAGCATTCGTGATCGGTTTCGATCGCTAATAATCGTTGGACGGCGTGGGTCGGCGTCGACGAACATGGGGGGCATGGACCTGCCGCGCATGCCGTTGACGACTGCCTCGGCGGTCACCCTGACCTACGCGATCGGTTACCCCATCGGGGCGCTCGCGGTGGCCGCGATGACCCCGATGGCCGTCTTGGTGCTGCGATTCGGTTTGGCCGCAATCATTCTGGCGTGCTGGGCCGCCCTGGCCCGAGCGGCGTGGCCGCGCGGGGCGCAGTTCGGGCACGTCGTCGTCGCGGGTCTGCTGATCCAGGCCGTGCAGTTCTGCTGCCTCTACGAGGCGCTGCTGCTCGGCGCGCCGGCGGTGCTCTGCGCGGTGGTCGTCGCGATGAACCCGGTCACCACGACGATCCTGGCCACGATGTTCCTGCGCGAGCGGCTCGGCTCGCGGCGAGTGTTCGCCCTGGCCCTGGGGGTGGTCGCGGTGCTCGCCGCGTGCGCCAAGCGGTTGATGAGCACGCACGGCGTCGACCCGGTGATCGCGCTGCTTGTGGTTGCGCTGCTTGGCCTTTCGGCCGGCGGCGTGTACCAGCAGCGGTATTGTGCCGGCGTCGACTTCCGGGCGATGAGCGCGGTGCAGAATGCCGTGGCGCTGATTCCCGCGACCGCGCTGGCGATCCTGACCCCGTTCGCCGTGCACGACGCGACCAAGGCCGCCGTCGCGATCACCGGCATGGTGCTGATCAACGCCACGCTGGCGGTCAGCATCTACCTGCGCGCCATCAGCCTGCACGGCGCCGCGGCGGTGGCGATGCTGTTCGCCGTCATTCCGGCGGCGGCCGCGGTGCTGTCCTGGCTGATGCTGGGGCAGCGCCCGGACATCGGGGTCGCGATCGGCCTGCTCGTCGGGGGCCTCGCGTGCTGGCTCAACAGCGGGGCGTCCCGCCGGCGCCGCGAGACCGACCCGCGGGCCTCGGAGGCGCCGCGGCCACGCTTAGAAGAGGCGGCTGTCCGGTGACGGGCCCGGCACCGGGCGGACCAGCCCGGCGCCGGTGATCAGCGGCAGCTCCAGCGCGGACAGCAGCCCGGGTCGGGCCGCGCACACCGCCGGGATCGCGTTGACCATCCGGGACGCCCCGGCAATGCGCGCGCCGAGGTCGTGGTCGCGATCCTCGGCCATCTCGAATTCGCAACGCATGGTGGGCGATCCCTCGATCTCGACGCGGTACAGGCCGCGGCCGGAGGCTTGGCCGTAGCCGAGGTCCTTCGGCGGGATGCTGATGTGCGGCTGTGGCCAGTCCGGCGCGAGGTCGTCGCGCATCCGCGTCACGTGGTCGAGGACGAACGTCGCCTTGTCGCCGACATATCCGGTCAGCGTCGAGCGCATCGCCGCGATGGTTCCCGCCGCGATGTGCCCGGTGGGCGTGTCGAACGACTCGGTGGCGACGACGCGTTCGTTGGCCTCCTCGATGCGGTCGATCTTGACGCCGAGCCCCGCGGCGAGCTGGTGCAGCACCGGCCCCCAGCCGAAGGTGAATATTCCGGGCTGCGCCGCGAAGGCCTGGTACTCCGGCGGCTTGCCGAACCCGAGGATCTCGTAGACGGCGGCCCGGTCCGGGTAGGTGGCGTAGTTGAACATCTCCGTCACCCGCACCGATTCGATCACCCGGGCGACCCCCGAAAGCACTAGCGGCAGAACATCGTTCGCGAAGCCGGAGTCGATCCCGGTGGTGAAGAACGACGCACCGCCGTCGAGCGCGGCGCGCCGCAACGCGTCGGTGAACGCGCCGTCCACCCCGTCGGGATATACCAGCGGCACCACCGAGCACGACACCACGTTCTTCCCGGCCCGCAGGATCGACGCCATGTCCTCGACGGCTTCCAGAGGGCGCAGGTTGGCCCCGGCGGCGTACACCACCGCGTCGGCCTCGCCGGCGATCATCGCCGAAGGGTCCTGGGTCGCGACCACCCCCACCGGCGCGATTCCGCACAGCTCGCCGGCGTCGCGACCCGCCTTGGCGTCGCTGTGCACGACGACGTCGACCAGCTCCAGCTCGGGGTGGTCGATCACCCCGCGCAGGGCGATCAGGCCCATGGAGCCCGGGCCCCAAACCCCCACCTTCAACACCACGTTTCTCCTATTATTAGGCCGCTTATCCTTAGATTTCGGACGGATCGTAAGGAGCTTCGCGTGGGTGAGTCAACCGCCAAATCACCGCCCACCGCACGCGTGATGGATGTGCTTGCGGCCCTGGCGGATTCACCGAACGGGCGCACGTCGGCCCAGCTGGCGAAGGCCTGCTCGATCAGCACGTCGACCTGCGCCCTGGTGCTCGCCGAGCTGGAACGGCGTGCCTGGGTGGCGCGGCACGAGGATCGCCGCTACGTGCTGGGCAGCGGCCTGTTTAGCCTGGTGCACGGGCTGCGGACGCAGTTCCCACTGCTGGACCGGGGGCGCGACGCGCTGCGCCTCCTGCACGAAGCGCTCGGCGCGGGCTGCTCATTGTCGAAGATCGGCGAGCGCCAGCTGACCACCGTCGACGCGGTCGGCCACGGCACCGACGGCGAACACGCCGTCGGGCAGCGCTTCCCGATCGACCCGCCGTTCGGCCTGGTCGCCATGGCCTGGCGCGACGACGAATTCGTCGACGCCTGGCTGCACCGCGTCGTGCCGCGGCTGACGCGCACCGAGGTGACCCAGCATCGGCGGGTGCTGGCCGACATCCGCACCCGCGGTTACGGCGCGTGGCGGTTCGACGACACCCACCGCTCGCTGCATCACCGGCTGGCCGACGTGCTGGCCTCGCTGGAACCAACCGCGCGAGTGACCCGCCAACTGACCACGCTGATGACCATGGTGACGCTGCGATCGGTCACCGACGCACTCGAAACCGAACTGGCCACAACGGAATTCGTCGTGTTGCCGATCTTCGGCCGGGACGGGCAACCGGAGTACCAGATCGAGATCCACCTGGGCCGTCCGGCCGGGTTGACGCTGGAAGCGCTGGATTCCGCGCTGCGGCACGCGCAGGAAATATTGGCCTAGGCCGAATTGCCAGCCTCCTCAACGGTCCGCAAGCGGACCGCATCGTCACCTGGCTAGGCTGGAGCCCGTGCCCGCCACCGTCGAGATTCGCCGCGCGGCCGACCGGGCCGTCACCACGACGCCCTGGCTGAAATCCCGGCATTCGTTCTCGTTCGGCGACCACTACGACCCCGACAACACCCACCACGGGCTGCTGCTGGTCAACAACGACGACATCGTCGAGCCGGGAACGGGATTCGACACCCACCCCCACCGCGACATGGAGATCGTGACCTGGGTGCTGAGCGGAGAGCTGACCCACCGCGACTCCGCCGGTCACCACGGCACCATCTATCCCGGCCTGGCCCAACGCATGTCGGCAGGTAGCGGCATCCTGCACTCGGAAAAGAACGATTCCCGCACCGAGCCAGTCCATTTCGTGCAGATGTGGGTGGTCCCCGACGAGGCCGGCATCGACCCGAGTTACCAACAGCGCGAGATCGACCCCGGGCTGCTGGACGCCGGACTTGTGACCATCGCCTCAGGCATGCCGGGTAATGAGGCGGCCATCACTCTGCACAACCGCAACGCCGCGCTGCATGTCGCGCGGCTGCGGCCCGGCGACTCCGTTGACCTGCCGCAGGCTCCCTACCTGCATCTATTCGCCGCGCGAGGCCGGATCCAAGCGGCGGAAATCGGCGATCTCACCGAGGGTGACGCGGTCCGATTCGCCGGCGCCGAGGCACCGCGGGTGACGGCGAGCGAGCCATCGGAGCTGTTGATCTGGGAGATGCACGCGGCGTTGGGAGTTTGAGGGCACCCGACCAACACATAGAGTGGGCACGACAGACAGGAGCCCGCATGTCTCAATCGCAGCCGCGGCACGCGGCGCCGAACCCTAAGCGAAATATCAAGGCAGTTCGGACCGTGCGGTTCTGGTCGCTCCCCATCGTCGTCACGCTGGCGCTCATGTCGGCGCTGTGCGCGCTGTACCTCGGGGGCATCCTGAACCCGATGACCAACCTCCGGCATTTCCCGATCGCCGTGGTGAACGAGGACGCCGGCCCGGCCGGCGCGCAGATTACCGACGGCCTGGTTGCCGGGTTGGACAAGAACAAGTTCGACGTCCGGGTGGTGTCCCACGACGAGGCGCAGCGACTGCTGGACACCGCACACGTCTACGGGGAGTTGGTCATTCCGCCCACCTTCTCGTCCAACCTTCACGAGTTCGGCGCCAGCGCGGTCACGCCGGGCCGCACGACGCGTCCCTCGGTCACCATCTCCACCAACCCGCGGGCGGGCACGCTCGGCGCCAGCATCGCCGGCCAGACGCTGACCCAGGCGATGGCGGTGGCCAATGGCAGAGTGGGCCAACGGCTTTCGGCGGACGTCGCGGCCGAGACCGGGGGCGTGCCGCTGACCGGCGTGTCGGCGCTGGGCCTGGCCAACCCGATCGACGTCAAGTCCGGCGTCTACAACGCCCTGCCGAACGGCACCGGCAACGGGCTGTCGGCGTTCTACTTCGCGCTCTTGCTGCTGCTGGCGGGCTTCACCGGCAGCGTCGTGGTCAGCACGCTGGTCGACGCGCTGCTCGGCTACGTGCCGGCGGAGTGGGGCCCGGTGTACCGCTTCGCCGAGCAGGTCAAGATCTCGCGATTCCAGACGCTGCAACTGAAATGGGCCATCATGACGCTGCTGGCGCTGCTGACGTCGGGCGTGTACCTGGCCATCGCGCACGGCTTGGGCATGCCGATCCCGCTGGGATGGCAACTGTGGGCGTACGGCGTCTTCGCGATCATCGCGGTGGGCATCACGTCGAGTTCCATACTGTCGGTGCTGGGTTCGATGGGCCTGCTGGTCAGCATGCTGATCTTCGTGATCCTCGGGCTACCGTCCGCGGGAGCCACCGTCCCGCTGGAGGCCACGCCGCCGTTCTTCCGCTGGGCCGCCAAATTCGAGCCGATGCACCAGGTTTTCCTCGGCGTGCGCTCGCTGGTCTATCTCAACGGCCGCGCGGATGCCGGTCTGTCCCAGGCGTTGTGGTTGACGGGCATCGGGCTGGCCATCGGCCTGCTGCTCGGCGGCATCGTCACGCACCTCTACGACCGCAAGGGCTTCCACCGCATCCCGGGGGCGGTCGAGCTGGCAATCGCCGCGGAACACCAGGCCCAGCACCAGGCGCGGGTGCAAAAGCGCGAGCGCCCCGACGCGGAGCCCGCCGAAGCTCCCACCGACACCCCCGCCGAGGCCGAGAGCGAAAGCCCAAGCAGGCAAACGTAATTCGAGTGCGGCCGAAGCGTCACGCGTTCGTTATCGAAGTTGACAGTGTGACTGGTGTGACTGATGCTATTTATGTTGCATAGCCATCAGTGCCGAAAGGTCCATCGTGCTGACGCCCCTCGCCAGCTTGCGCCGGCTGGCGGCCTGCTGCACCGCGGTCCTCGCGTGCGCCGTGCTGGCGGGCACCACCGGACAACCCGTCGCCCACGCCGCTGACGGCCGCGACCTGCTCGCCAGCGCCATCGAGACCACCAAGGGCTCCTACCTGGTCTACAACTTCGGCCCCGGTCACCCCACGCCCATGCTCAACGCCGGCGGCAGCTGGTACGAGATGAACAACGGTGGCCACCTGATGGTCATCAAGAACGCGGCGGGCCGGCTCGCGCCGCACCTCCTGGTGGACAGCCACCAGGGCGATCAGGCGCGCTGCGAGAACAATCCCGGTGCCCGCACCGGCGAGGGGCTGTGGCAAGCGTCGGAGGTCTACGCGCCGCTGCAGGCGTGGCAGCGGATGGGCCAGCCGACGATCGCGATCAACGCCAACTTCTTCGACATCCGCCCGCAGAAGGGCGGCTCCTGGCGCGAGACGGGCTGCAGCTCTCCGCTGGGCGCGTTCGTCGACAACACGCACGGGCAGGGCCGGGCGAACCAGGCGGTCACCGGCACGGTCGCGTACCCGGGCAAGCAGGGCCTGTCCGGCGGTGGCGAGAGCTGGAGCGCCCTGTCGACGATGATCCTGCCGTCCGGTGGCGCGCCGTATGTGTTGCGCGCCAGAAGCCCTCAGGACTATGACGTCGCCACCCCGGTGGTCGCCGACCTGCTGAACCGCGACGAGCGGTTCGTCGCGGTGTCGGGGATCGGCCTGTTGTCGCCCGGCAAGACCGGGCAGCTTAACGACGGCGGCCCCAGCGCGGCGCGCACGGCCCTTGCCTACGTGAAGCAAAGAGACGAGATGTACATCTTCGAGGGCGGCAGCTACACCCCGGACAACATCCAGGACCTGTTCCGCGGGCTGGGTAGCGACACCGCGGTCCTGCTGGACGGCGGCGGCTCGTCGGCGATCGTGCTGCGGCGTGACACCGGCGGCATGTGGGCCGGCGCCGGCTCACCGCGGGGATCGTGCGACACCCGGCAGGTGCTGTGCGACTCCCACGAGCGCGCGCTGCCCAGCTGGCTGGCCTTCAACTAGCCTTCGATGGCGCCTTCGGACCGTAGCGAAAGATCAGCAGGCTCGTCGCCACCACCGCGGCCGTGACCGCGAAGACCGGGGCGACGACGAATCGCGACATCGTGGCCCCGACTAGCGCTCCCGCGCACATCGTGAAAACGACGCTGAAGCGCAGCTTTTCGCGCTCGCCCGTGCCGCCGGCGAGATGGCTGTCCAGGCCGAGGCTGACGATGGTCGACGTCAGCACCGTGGTGGACAGTTCCTGAATCCCGAACTGTCGCGCGCTGGAATGCTGCAGGCCGAAGGTCACCGCGAGCATGCCGATCATGATCAGCTTGGTGTTGTCGTGGTAGTGCAGCACGCCCGCGCCGGCCAGAATCGACAGGGCGAGCAACAACACGATTTCGGTGGCCAGCACCGTGCTGATCCACGACCGCGTCCGCTGGTCGAAATGCCTGGCCAGCCGGCCACTGACGATCGTGGTGCAGACGAAGGTGGGCAGGGCCACCACGACCGCCGTCAGGTCGATGCTGGTTCTCGGGGCCAGCCAGAAGCCGAGGAAGATCACGTTGCCGGTCATGTTCGCCACGAAGACGTGGCCGAGCACCAGGATGCTGATCGCGTCCGCAAGGCCGGTGGCGAAGGTCAGCAACAGCAGCGCGGCAACGGTCGAGCGCTCGGAGACCGGGGACGCAACGGCCATGGGCTGCTTGGGGATCCGGGGCGCTAGACGTGCGGCGTCAGGTCCAGCGAGGTGATGGTCGTCATCCTCGTCAACAGCCAGTGGCCGTTCGTGCGCTTCATGAACAGCCGGTAGGACAGGTACTTCAGCGACGGGATGTTCTTGGTGAGCGGGCTGGTGGACGTGGTGTTGGTGTAGACGATGACGACGGCGTTTGGGTCGTCCAGCGATTCGACCGCCGCGCCGGTCACTTCGGTGCTGTTGGTGACCTTGGCCTGCTTGTTGGGGCCTACGATCGCGTCGACGAATTTGCGGTACTGGGCCTCGAAGTCACCGCTGAGGTAGGCGGCGGCGCGATCGGCGAGGCCGTCCATGTTCTCCGGGGTGTAGGTCCACAGCGTGGTGATCGCGTTGGCCGCCGTGCGTGCCACCTTCAATTTCGTTGCGGCCGTGGCGCGATCGGTCAAATACGGCTGCACCGCCGCACCCGCGAACGCCGCGGAGCCGACGAACAGCACGGCGGCCACGGCGATGGTGATGGCGAGCCGCTTGCCGGCCAGGATCTTGCGTCGAGGGCGTCGAGCGGGCTTGGTCTCCGCCGCCTCCTCGCCCTCGCTCGCTGCGGATTCAGCGGATTCAGTTGTCGGCTCGGCGCTTTCGTCGGGCTCCGCGTCGGGCTCCACGCCGGCCTCGACGGCGGTGGCTTCGACGTCCTCGTTCTTGGATTCGTCCGTCGTTGCCGCGGCGGCGGTCAGATCACCTGTATCAGGTTGCTGATCTTCCACTGATTCCCTTCCTGCGTGACGGTTGCCATCCAACGATTGGTGTTGTCGAATACCTGCTTTTCGTCCGGCGACTTGGAGGTCACGTCGGTGGCCACCATCACGGTGGCGGTGCCGTCGTCGTTCCACCGTTCCAGGCCCGCGCCCAGTACGGTGCCGGTCGCGGGCTCGGCCCGGGCCACCTGCAGCAGGATTTCATTGGCCTTCTCGTGGTACTGCTTGGCGAATTCGCCGGTGGCCTGGGCCATTACCCGCGTCACATAGTCGTTGGCATGGTACGGGTCGATCGATGTGAACTGCGCCATGAATCCCGACACATAGCTGAGCACCTGGCGCTCCTTGGCGGCGGTGCGCACCCGCGATTGATGCGAGATCAGCATGAGGGTGCACGCCGCGATCGACGCGACCATCACCACCGCGGCGGCCACGCCGGCCGCCGGCTGCCACCAGGGTCGCCCCGGCGGCACCGGGCGAGCGACGAGCAGCGGTTCCTCGCCCGGCTCAAACTTGCGGCGGGGGCTCATTTTCCGCTCCCGGGCGGTTTCGGCCTGGTCAGCACCGTGAGGTCGTCGACGCGCCAATGCTGGTCCGGGCCTTTGGCGAATTGCACCCGGACGGTGGCGCTGATCGCGCGCTCGTCGGGCCCGACGCCGCGCCGGCCCTGCAGGAACAACAGCATCGTCGCCCGGTCCGGCGTGGCGGATTGGACCGACCCGTCGGTGGGCCAGTACTCGTTGACGACGGGATTGCCCTTCTCGACCACGTCCTGCTGCGCCGCCAGCTGACCCCGGTACTTGTCGGTCGCCAGCGACCGGGCCCGAGCGAAGTCGTCGCGCAACGACTTTGGGTCGTACGTCAACATCTGCGCCACCATCTTGGGCCCTTGCGCCTGGATCTCTGCCCTGGCTTGATCGCTGGCCCGGTCGCGCGAGAACACCACCAGGTAGCTCACCGCGGCGCCGGCGACACACACCACCGCCGCGGTCATGACCGCCACCGCCGTCCAGCGCCGCAACTTGGGCAGCGCCTCGTCGGATTCGACGCGGCGCACTTCGGTGCCCAGCAGCATGTCGGCGAACGTGCGGCGCTGCGAATCCCACAGCGGCCAAAGCCATCCCACCACAGACACGGTGTCCAGCAGGTGGGCCAGGTCCCGCAGCAGCAATCCCCACGGGCCGATGGCCGCGCCGTCGCGGCGCACCACCCCGATTCCGAACAAGCCGCGTCCCAGGCTCCAGCCCGTGACGGTCGGCAACAGCAACCGGTTGACCAACATCAGCAGGATGGCGAGGCCGGCGACCGAGACGCACGCCCACCACCACACCGGATGCTGATCCACGGTCCAGGCGACCAACGCCATGGTCACCGCGACGGCGACGCACGGGACGACGTCGACGGCGAACGCGGCCGCGCGAACGTGCCAGGGGGCCAAGGCATCCCGCGGAGACTCCGGTGTGGCCGCCGTGGTGTGTGCCCGAGCCTGAATCTCCTCGACCACCACCGTCACTTCGTCACCTGGTCGAGCTTGGAAATCCGGTACTGCCCTTCGGCGTATGCCATCTTCACCCGCAGGCGGTAGCCGGTCTCCTTTTGCGACTGATCGCTTGCGACCTTGACGCGCATCGCGACGAGCACGTCGACCGAGCCGTCGTCGTTGTTGCGCTCCACCGCCGCACGCACATCGGCCACCTGAACGTGGACGTTCGCGGCCTGATAGGCCTGAACGACCATGTTGGTGTACAGCAGCGCCTGGGAGCGGAACGCGTCGGTGCCGCACTCGATGATCTTCTGTTCGCTCTGAACCATGGCGTTGGTGTCGGGCGCCTGGGTCGCCGACACACAATCCACCGCTGCCTTGAGCGCGGCCGCGTCGTTGCGCGCGATGACCTGGCTCTCCTGGTGATAACGCAGCGCGAAGTAGCTACCGACCCCGAGGCCGGCGGCCGACAGCACGAGCGCCGCGGCGATGCCCGAGAGCCACCCGCGCCCCAAGCGTGAGGGACGACGTTCGACGCCCGCGGGCGCCTCGGCGGATTCGGCCTCGGATTCAGCGTCGGCTTCGGCCTCGGCGGATTCGGCCTCGGCAGATTCGGCCTCGGGTTCGGGTGTGGCTTGCGGCGACTCCACGTCCGCGGGCGACTCCTCGTCCGTCACCTGCGTGGCCGTCTCGTCGTCAGCAGCCGCCGGCTCCTGATGAATCTTCGGACTTGATCTCTGGGAGGGCTTGCGCAGTCGACGAAACCTCGGCATGGGTGGGGGGTTCAGCCGGCCGGCGCCAGCATCTCCTTCCATCCGTCGTCTCCTGTTTTCGTCGAGTTCTCGACGGAGTATTTCACTCCATCGGGCCCCACCAGCTCACCGCTCTGCGGACTGTAGATGGCGGCGGGGGGCCCGCTCGGAGTGTAGACACACGGGTTGGGCTGTTGGCCGTTGCACTGCACGGTGCCGCTTCCCGGGCGCGACAAGGGGTCGCTGGTCGGCGGCGGCGTGCCCGGTACCCGGTCCGACGGAGCCGGGTTGAGTCCGTTGTTGATGGACGGTGCCGGAATCACCATGCCGGGGCGCACCGACTGATCGCAGCGCGCCGCCGGGGCGGGGCAGGTCAGGATCTGGTTCGGGTCGCCGTACCAGGGGTTGGTGCCCGCCGGAACGTACGGCCTCGGGTCGCGGCATTCCCGCGGGGTGGCGGCGCGCTTGCCGGGGATGTCGGTACACGGAATGTTGCGCGACCCGCGCACGCTGTTGGCCGGCGTCTCCATCGGAATCTTGCAGTAGGTGCCCGACGGCAACGGCGCCAGGTTGGTGTCCGCCGGCGACCGCCACTCCGCAGCCGGAATGAAGCCGGTCAGACACGGCGGTGGCTGGTTGATCGACAACGCCAGGTCGAGCGCGGCCTGGTTCGGGAACGGCGCGGCCACCGTCTGCGCGATCGAGGCGCCCTGGGGCAGGAACACGAAGACTTGCTCGACGCCCGTGTGGTAGCGCTTGAGCAGGTCGAACACGACCTCGAGATTCGCCAGCGTCTGCGGCAACGAGTCGCGGACGTCGTTGAACACCTCATTGACCTGATCGGCGGTCGGGGCAGCCTGGCGCAGCACGCTGCGCACATGGCTGTCCTCCCGCGCGGCCTGCGCGGCCAGGTTGTTCAGGTTGCGTGCCCACCGCTCGATCGCGGCGTTGGACTCGACCTGGCTATCCAGGACCGGCCCGGAGTTCTGGATGATGTCGTTGACGTTGGTGATGTTGGTCTTGAAATCACCGACGATCGCCTGCGTGGAGTCCACCAACCGCTGCAGGGCCGGCCCCAACCCGCCGACTGCCTGCGCCGTCTCGTCCAGCAGCTGGCCGATCTTCTCCTTGGGCAACACGGCAAGACCCCGGTTGGCGGTGTCCAGCGCCGGCCCGATCTCGCTGGGCACGGTGCCGTGGGTGATCGTCTGCCCGTCGGCGAGGTCCTTGCCTGGGTTGCCGGTCGACACCAGGTCCAGGTACTGCTCACCGACCGCCGACACCGAGTGCACGTTCGCGACGGCATCGACCGGGATCTTGTAGCGGCTGTCGATGCTCATCGTCGCCTTGGCGCCGTTCTCGGTGGGCTCGACGTCGGTGACCTTGCCGATGGTGATGCCGCGATAGGTCACGTTGGCCGTCGGGTACAGGCCGCCGGAGGCGGGCAGGTCGGCCTTGAGTGTGTAGCGGCCGACGCCGATCAGGCTCGGAACCTGCAGATAGTAGATGCCGAGCACGAGTATCGAAATGACCGTCAGGATCCCGAAGGCGATCAGTTGGCGTCGGACGAAGGGAGTCAGCAATTCCGGTCCGCCCTTTCCACCAAGGGCCCGCCGGGCGCGTCGTTCGGGTTGGGCGTGTAGCGGACGTCCGGGACCATCGACTCCGGGTCCCGCCCGTAGGACTGCTCGAGCGCCCGCAGCGCCCCCGACAACCCGGTTCCCGTCAGGAACGCGTTGTCGATCGCGCTCCAGGTGACGTCCAGCGTGATCGAAATGTTCTGGTAGTCACCGCGCATCAGTTTCGGAATGGTCTCGATGTCGTAGGGCTGCGTCAGGATCAACTTCAGCGCTCCGATCAGATACGGCGATGCCCGGCCGAGCTCCCTGAGCGGGCACTGCAGCGACTGCAGGTCCTGGTGCAGGGGCCCCCTCGCCTCCGACAGGTACTGATCGGCGGCCGCGCTGAGCCGTCCCACCGAGTCCACGGCGTTGATCAGCAGCTGCTTGGTGTCGGCGAAATGCTTGATCAGCGGCGGGATGTCGGTCAGCACTCGATCGAGGACGTCCGCCCGATTACCCACGTAGCTCAGCAGCCGATTGGTGGAGTCGATGGCGTGGGTGATGTCATCGCGCTGCTGGTTGACCTGGGTGACGAAGGTGTCCAGCTTGCCCAGGAAGGCGCGAATCTGGTTTCCCCGCCCGTTGAAGATGTTGAAGACCTCGTTCTGCAGCACCTCCAAGTTGGGGATGCCGCCACCGCGCAGGATCAGCGACAGGCTGGCCAGGGTCTGCTCGGTGGTGGGGAATGCCGAGGAGTTCTTCAGCGGAATGGTGTCGCCGTTCTTGAGCAGCTCCGGCGACGGGTTGGGCGGCGCGGCCAACTCCACGTGCTGGGAGCCCAGCAGCGAGGTCTGGCCGATCTTGGCGGTGGCGTTCTTGGGCAGCTTGACGCTCTTGTCGATGCCCAGCGTCAGCGTCGCCACCCAGTTCTTCAGGTTGATCGCCTTGATGGAGCCGACGAACACGTCGGCGACCATCACCTTGCTGTTGCCGTTGATCGCGAGCGTGTCCGGCATCTGCACGTAGAGGGTGTAGGACCCGCTGCCGCTGCCCGGGCCGCCCGGGATCGCCACGTTGGAGATCCCTTTCCAACCGCACGAGCTCAGCACCAGCGCGGCCACCAGCAGCACCAACCCCTGCCAGGCCCGACGCCGAAGGAGCCTCATCCCCCTGATCACTGCCCCATGGTTCGGCTTGCTCCTCGCGCGTACCGCGCTCGTCGCGCGCCTCACTGCCCACCTCCGAGGTTGGCGGCCACCGGCGGCCCGCCGGCGTTGGGCGCCGGCGCCGCGACCGGCGCGGGCGTCGGAGCGACCGGGCCGGGGACCACCTCGGGCCCAGGCGGTGGCGGGGGGATCGGCACCTGCGGCGGGTTCTGACCGATCACCGGCGAGGGGCCCTCGTCGTAGGCGTTCGGCGGCCCGGGCGGAGTCTGCAGCGTCGACTGCACGGGCGGAATGTTGGGCCCACCCATGAGTTCGGCCAGCGACTCGGGCGTCATCAGGCCCGCGGTGATCGGTCCCACCTGCTGCCCCTGCATGCCGGGGGCCACGATCCACCCGTGTTGGGTGTTGCGGTGCGACGTCGGCGTGTCCGGCGACCAGATGCCGGGGACCGTCGTGTCCTTATATCCGTCCGGCGGATGCAGGCGCGGCTCGGAGTAGGCGACATCCTTTGGCAGCGTCTCGGCCGTGCTGGCTATGTTCAGACCGAACGGCAAGTAGTTGAACTTGATCGCGTCGAGGATCGGCGCCAGATACTGCGCGCACAGCTCGGCGGACTCCTGATAACCCAGCCGGCTCCCGGCCTGGATCGAGCTGCAGATGAACTGCATTGGGTTGGCGAAGTTGGTGATCGCCGGAACGGCCACCACCGACCCGTGCGTCGGGTGATAGATCTGGTTGATATTCGCCGCGGCCGTCGGCAGCACGTGCAGCGCGGTCTCCAGCCCGTTCAGCGGATCCGGTTGCAGCAGCGCGTTCGTCGCCGTCGCCAGGTTGTTGATGTCGTGGGTCAGCACCTCGCGGTTCTGGTCCAACCAAGGCCGCACCGTCTTAAGCAGGCCGTCGAACTGTTGGATCGCGTCGGCCAGGGCGCCGTCCGAGCTCGCGAGCCGCCCGGTGAAATCCGCCAGGTTCTCGTTCAACGCGACGAACTGCCGGTCGTCCTGGTGCAGCGCGTTGACGAACAGGGCCAGGCTGCGCACCACCGCGAAGAAGTCGCCGCGACCCTCATTGAGCGCCGTCAGCGCCTGCGACAGGCTGTTCAGCGTCGTGTTGAACTGCTTGCCCTTGCCGGCCAGCCCGTTCGCGTACGACTCGATGACCTCACCGAACGGACCCTTGGGCTGCTCGGGCGTGGGGCCCAACTTGGAGATGATGTTGGTGACGCTGTTGCGCAGTTCGTCCCACTCCACCGGTACCTGGGTGCGGTCTTCGGGGATCACCGCATTGTCGGCAAGCACCGGGCCGCCCTTGTAGACCGGCTCCAGCTGGATCGCGCGCGACGCGACCAGGGTGGGGTTGAGGATCACCGCCGACGCGCTGGCCGGCACCTTGTACTTGTTCTGGTAGTGGAAGGTGACCTTCATCTTGTCGCCGGCCGGCTCGATCTTGTCGATCGCGCCCACCCGCAGCCCCATGATCTGCACCTTGTCGCCGGCGTACAGCGCGTTGGCGGCCGGGAAGTAGGCCACCACGGTGTTGTTCGTCAGCTTCTGATACAGCCGCCAGCCGGCGTACCCGAGAACCAGGGCCAGCACGATCGCCAGCGAGCCGATGATCACCGACGTCCTCGTCAGCCTCGGCAGCCGGATGTTGCGAACATCAAAGATGGTGCTCAATTCTGGCTACCTCCCGTGATGCCGCTACCTCCCGTGCCGCCGGGGTTGATGAACGGCGCCGGCAGCTGGATCCCCGGCCCGGGCGGTGCCGGCGGTCCCGGCGGCAGGGCCGGCGCGAACGTCGACGGGGGCGGCGTCGGGCCGGCCGGTCCCAGGTTCTCGGTGCGCGCGCCCGGCGGCGCCTGCGTCGGCAGCGGCACCGGGGTGCCCGGAACGTTGGGCGGCGGGTCACCCGGGCGCCCCGCGATGTTGATGCCCGGCGTGGGCGGCAGGCCGTCGGGATTGGGCGGCGACGTCTGGACGTCGACCGGCGCCGGGAAGCCGACCCCACCGAACGGACCGATGCCGGCACCCGCGCACGGCAACGGGTTCCACGGCCGCGGCAGACCCTCGTCGCCGACGGTGACGTTGCCGCCGGGGTTGGCCGGCGTGTACGAGCACGGCGACCCGGGCGGGACGGCCGGACCCGGGTGGTCGGGCGTGCCCTCCAGCACCGGCGGCGCAGGCGGTGGCGCGCCGTTGGGCTGGCGGGTGCCGTTCGGGTCGGGCCACCGGAATTCCGGCAGACCCGCGCTGCGCCAGAAGTTCTCCGGGTCGATGCCGCGCTTCTTGAACGCCGCGTCGACGAACGGCTGCACGATCTGACCGGGGAACAGGTTGTGCAGCACCACCTTGAAGAACGGCCCCGACGCGATGGCCTCATTGAGCGACGGGAGGAACTTGCCGACCTCGGTGAAACCTTCGGCGAGGTCGTCCTTGCGCTGGACCAGGATGTCGCTGACCGTGCGCAGCTGTTCCAGCACGTGGTTCAGGTTGGGGTTGTCGTTGATGAACCCTTTGATCTGTTCGGAGAAGGCGGCGATGTTGCTCAGCAGCGCGTTGATGGCCTGGCCGCGCTCGTTGAAAGCGGCCAGCAAGATCTTCGTGTTCACCAGTAACCGGTCGACCTGGTCGGCCCGGTCACCCAGGATGCTGGCCACCTGGTTGGACTGGGCGAGCAGGTGCTTGATCTGCTCGTCGCGCTTACCGATCGTGTCGGAGAACTTGGCCACCCCGTCGAGCGCGGCGCTCAGGTGCGGATAGGTCTGGTCGATGGTCTCCGAAAGCACGTGCAACGACTGCTTGACCGTGTCGATGTCCCACCCGCTGGCGGCCTTGGTCACGTCGAAGAACGCGTCATAGATCTGATAGGGCGTGGTGCTCTGACCGATCGGCAGCGAGTCGCCGGGTCGCAGCTGTTTGGTGCCCCGGTTCTCGATCTCGAGGACCTTCTTGCCCAGGATGGTGTCCGTCTTGATCGCCAGCCGGCTTTCGGTGCCGATGCTTTCGGTGCCGATATTGAACTTGATCAGGACGTGGTCGCCGTCGATGTCGAGGCTCTCCACCTTGCCGACGTCGAAGCCGGCGATGCGCACCTTGTCGCCCTTGGTCAGGCCGCCGGAGTCGGTGAACTGCCCGTAGTAGTGCGGCTTGGCCATCAGCATGGGCACGCTCGTGAAGCTCTGGCCGACACCGACGACCAGCAGCGTCACCAGGATGCCCATCACGCCGATGCGCATCCGGTTGGGGGGTTCCAGCGTTCTCATTGCGGCGTGCACCTGCCCGTCGGCTGGTTGAAGAGCTTGACCGTCCGAATCGGGCCACCGGCCTGCAACCCGTTGATCTTGAGCGTGATGTCGCAGGCATAGAAGTTGACGAAGTCACCGTAGGAGCCGATGGTGCGCCCGATCATGTTCAGCGCCGTCGGCACCCTGTGGATGAAATCGTTCAGCTGCTCGCGCTGATCGATGAGCGGCTGCTGAACGGCGTCCAGGTAGTTCAGCGTGCTGTGCAGCAGCCCCCGGTCCTCGGCCAGCAGGTCGGCCACCGTGCCCGCGGCGTTGCTGATGTGCGCGGTCCCGCCCGCCAATTGCTCGCTGTGGCCCTTCAGCCCGGTGATCAGGACCTCCAGGTTGTTGACGGTCTGATCGAATTGCTGGCGATGCCGAACCGTGGTGTCCAGCACGATGTTCAGGTTCTTGACCACCTCGCCGATCGCCTGGTCGCGCTCGCCGAGCTGGTTGGTCAGCTGCGCCGTCTGGTCGAGGATGTCGTTGATGGTCCCGCCCTGACCCTGGAACACCGTGACGAGCGCCGTCGCGATGGTGTTGACCTTCTGCGGGTCAAGCGCGCGAAAGAGCGGCTTGAACCCACCGATCAGCGCGTCGAGGTCAAGCGCCGGCGACGTCCGCGACGCGGGGATGAATCCGCCCGGCGGTAGCACCTTCTCGGAGCCCTCGCCCTCACCGCGTTTGAGCTCCAGGTACCGGTTTCCGATTAGGTCGAGGTAGCGGATCTGCGCCGTCGTCGACTGATACAGCGGGATCGAGCGGTCGACGTTGAAGTCCACCCGCGCCCGCCTGCCACCGTCCACCAGCTTCACCGAGTCGACCTTGCCGATCTCCACCCCGGACGCGCGGACGAACTGGCCCTGCCGCAGCCCGCTGACGTTGGTGAACTCGGCCGAGTACTTGTTGGTGCGGTCGAACCGCATCTGGCCGAAGACCACGACGATCATCACAGTGAAGACCAGCAGCACCAGCGAGAAGATGCTGAGTCGGACGATGGTACCGGTGATTTTCATGGGTTGATCGTGTTATCCCCTACCTGGCGGCCCCAGACGTACTCGATCGCATACGGCGAACCGGTGTCGAGGTGGTTGTACGGCGCGATGCTGTTGCCGGAGTCCATCACCAACTCGGGTGCGGGCCAGAGGTCATGGGTGATGTGCTGCCAGCAACCCGGCGCGCCGCCCGGTCCGCCACGCGCGTTCACCCGGGGCAGGTTCTCCGGCCAGATGTACGGGTTGGGCGCCCCGCCGATCAGCGTGGCGATGTTACCCAGGCCCGCCAGTCCCTGGGTGGGCAGCGCGAAGATCCCGATCAGGCCGACGAGGGTGATCGCCGACACCGGGTTCAGCAGCAGGCCCAGCCCGGAGAGCAGCTTCGTGTCGGCGTTGAGCGAGTAGCCGTTGCCGCCGAGGAACGTCCGGGCAATGGGTTCGATGTCGTGGTAGTTGCGGACCGTGCAGAACAGCTCGGGGCTGTAGGTGTCGAGCAGCTCGGCGGTCGGCACCAGGTCCTTGGCCCCGCGGGCCAGGTACGGCCCGCCGCGCTCGAAGATGTCCGCCCCGGTGTTACCGAACCCGGCGGCCGACAACAGCGCCTGATCCAGGTCCTTTTGCTGGGCGTTGATCGAGCGCGCGGTGACCACCGACTTGTCGAGGAAGTCGATCAGGTCCGGCGCCGCGTTGGCGTAGGTGTCGCCCAGAGCCGCCAGCGCCTGGATGTCATGACGGACCTGGGGCTGCTGCGGGTTGACGTCGTCGAGGATCGCGTTGGCGTTCACGATCGACTGCCCGACCCGGTCGCCCAGCCCGGCCAGCGATTGCGCGGCGGCGCTCAGCGTCAGGTTCAGCTTCACCGGATCCACCTGCTGCGCGATCTCGGTGATGGTCTGGAACAGCGTGTTGATCTCCGTCGTCACCGAGCGGGCGTCGATCACGGTCTGCGGCGTGATCCGTTGCGGCGACGGGTTTTTCGGCGTCGTCAGCGACACGTACTTGCCGCCGAACACCGTGGTGGCCTTGATGTCGGCGTTCACGTTGGCCGGGATCAGCTTGAGGTAGCGCGGGTAGACGTCCAGGTTGAACTTGGCCGCCGGCTTGCCGTCCTTGACGATCTCCGAGATCTTGGCCACCCGGCCGATCTCCACCCCGTTGTAGGTGACCTTCGAGCCGGGGTCCATCACCAGGCCGGCGCGGGCGGCCACCATGGTCAGGTGTTCTTTCTTGGTGAAGTCGCCCCGGAACTGCCCGTACACCAGGACGAGTGCCACGGCAGCGGCGACGATCAGCGCGACCCCGGCCAACTTGTACGGCGGGTTGCGGGGCGGATTGACCTTGCCGGGGGCGCCTGGGTTGGTCATGGCTACACCGTCAATGCGAAGTTGGGGTTGACGCCGTAGAGCGCCAACGCGGCGGCCAAAACGACAACCTGCACCGACACCAGCGAAAAGCGCATCGATCGGCCGACGGCCTCGCCCACGCCGACGGGCCCGCCGCCGGCGTTGTAGCCGTAGAAGCAGTGGGTGATCATCACGACGGCCGTGATGAGGATGGCCTCGACGAACGACCAGAACACGTCGTCGGGGCGCAGGAACGTCCGGAAGTAGTGCTCGTAGGTGCCGTGCGACTGGCCGTAGAGCACCGTCGTGGTGATCTGCGGAGACAGGAACGACATGATCATCGCGAGCGAGTAGAGCGGAATGATCACCACCAGCCCGGCCATGATGCGCGTGGTCGCCAGGAACGAAATCGACTTGATGCCCATCACTTCCAGCGCGTCGATCTCCTCGCTGATCCGCATGGCCCCCAACTCCGCGGTGGCGCCGGCGCCGACCGTGGCGGCCATCGAGATGCCGGTGACGACGGGCGCGGCGATGCGCACGTTGATCAGCGCGGCGAAGAAGCCGGTGAACGCCTCGACGCCGATGTTGCCCAGCGATGCGAACCCCTGGATGGCGACCAGGGAACTGCCGGACAGGGTCACGAAGCCGACGATCGCGACGGTGCCGCCGACGACGGCCATCGCGCCGGTGCCCATGCCGATCTGGGCGATGAGCCGCAGGGTCTCCTTGCGGTAGTTGCGCAGCGCGTGCGGGATGTGCCCGAGGGCCACCACGCCGAACCAGGCCATCTGGCCGATGTCGTCGAGTCCCCGGCCGAAGGCACCCCCGTAGCGGCTGAGGTTCTCGACTAAGCGGGGATGGACGCCCCGGGTCACGGTGCCGATCGACATTTCAGCGCCCCGTTCCGAATCGGACGCCGATGGTGGTCAGCACCACGTTGACCGCGTACAGCGCGACCACGCACAGCACCACGGTTTCGTTGACGGCGGTGCCCAGGCCCTTGGAGCCGCCGCGCACGGTTAGGCCGCGGAAACAGCCGACCAGGCCGGCGATGAGCCCGAACATGGCGGCCTTGACCGTGGCGATGACCACCTCGGGCAGGCCCGTGATGGTGGTCAGGGTCGCGAGGTAGGCCCCGCCCGACACGTTCTGCAGGTACACCCCGAACAGGTAGCCGCCCACCAGCCCGACGGTGATCACCAGGCCGTTGAGCAGCGTGGCGACCAGGGTCGCGGCGATGACCCGGGGCACCACCAGGCGGTGGATGGGGTCGATGCCGAGCACCTCCATCGCGTCGATCTCCTCGCGGATGGTGCGCGCACCCAGGTCCGCGCAGATCGCGGTCGATCCGGCGCCGGCGACCACCAGCACTGTGGTCAGCGGCCCGAGCTGGGTGACCGCGCCGATGGCGGCGCCGGCACCGGACAGGTCCGCGGCGCCGAACTGGGCCAGCAGCACGTTGAGGGTGAAGATCAGCAGCACGGTCAGCGGGATCGAGACGAAGATGGTCGGCAGGAAAGCCACCCGCATGATGAACCAGCATTGCAGGACGAATTCGCGCCATTGGAAGGGCCAGCGGAACAGCGCCTTACCGGTGAGAACGCACATCCGGAAGAATCCACCGATGAGCGTCAGCGGCGTCTCCAGCTGGTCGCGCAGGTAGCCGACCAGGTGTGGACGATCCGTCGTCGAAGTCACCGGCTCCCCCTCACCTCGACCTCGTGTGCCCCGGGGGTTCGCAGCGAAACGAGTCGCACGCGCCGCCCCCTCTCCGTCCCGCGGTCGGGGGCACCCCCAGCTCGCCCCGACCATGTGTCTGTGACCATCGGCTCCCTACCCGCAAGTAGTAACGGAGACCACAGGAATGTACCCGATGGTCTTGAGCGTGTGAACTGCATCCGCACAATTAACCCTTCGTCAACAACGGGCAAACGTTACAGTTTCCATCAGCCTTCCCCTCGCATGGTTAAATCCCTTGCCGCGGAACCGCTTTCGCTAATATTGACGGCCCCGTAGCGAACCCGTAGCTCAGTCTTGAGCACCTTTCCGGCCGGATTGCGCGGCAGTGCATCGACGATCTCGAGCGCCTTCGGATGCTTGTACCGCGCGAGCCGCTCCGCCAGGAACTCGCCCAAGTCCTCCAGCCGCAGCTCCTCGCCGGTGACCGCAGCAACCGCGATCGGGACCTCGCCCCACTTCTCGTGGGCCTGGCCGATGACGGCGACTTCGACTATCTGGGGATGGCTAGCGAGAACGTTCTCGACCTCGGCGCAATAGATGTTCTCGCCGCCGGAGATGATCATGTCCTTCTTGCGATCCACCACCCAGACGTAGCCGTCCTCGTCCATCCGGACCAGGTCCCCGGAGTGGAACCAACCACCCGCGAAGGCCTCCGCAGTGGCCTGGGGGTTGTTCCAGTAGCCGCTCATCAAAGTCGGTGCGCGGTAGACGATTTCGCCGACCTCGCCGACGGGGACGTCGTTCATGTTCTCGTCGACCACCCGCGCGCTGACCGTGGGGATCACCTTGCCCACCGAGCCGCGCTTCCGGATCGCGTCTTCACCGAGCAGCATGCAGGTGACGGGCGACATCTCGGTCTGGCCGAAGGCGGCCAGTATCTGGGTCCCGGGGAACGTCGCCGACATCTCCCGCAGCAGCGCGTCCGTCGCCGGGGCGGCCCCCCATGACATGACCCGCAACCGCAGATCGCGGGGGCGCGCCCGCTGCTCCGCGCACACCGCCTGCCACTGCGCCGGAACCAGGAACAGTCCGGTGACCTTCTCCGCCGCCAGCACGTCGAGCAGCTGGCCCGGTTCGAACGCCCCCAGCGGGTAGATCACGGTCGGCACACCGAGCAACATCGACGTCAGCATGTTGCCGACGCCCGCGATGTGGAAGAACGGGACACCGACGAAACCGACGTCGCTATTTATATCGGCGCCCATGGTGTACAGGCCGGTCATCGTCTGGCCGGTCAGGTTGGCGTGGGTCAGCACCGCGCCCTTGGGCCGGCCGGTGGTGCCCGAGGTGTACATGATCAGCGCCGGCGAATCGTTCGGGATATCGACCGGCTCATGCGGGTCGCCGGGTTCGTCGATGAGGTCTTCGTAGCCGAACACGCCGGCGGTGTCATCGTTGCTCGAGCCGCCGGCGACCACGATGGTGTCGAGCATCGGCTGGATGTCGCGCACCCCGGTGGCCACCGGGGCGAGCACGGATTCGGTGATCAACACCCGGGCCTCGCAGTCCTCGACCAGGAAGACGATCTCGGCCGAGGTGAGCCGGAAGTTGAGCGGGACCGCGATGGCGCCCAGCGAGTTAATGGCCAGCACCGACTCGACGAATTCGGGGCGGTTGAGCATGAGGATCATGACCCGGTCGCCGAAGCCGACGCCCCGGCGACTCAGCGCATCGGCCAGCGCCGTGACCCGGTCGTGCAAGCCCTGCCAGGTGACCGTGTTGCCGAGGAACCGCAGCGCCGTCGCGGTCGGTTGCATCAGCGCGTGCCGCTCCAATTGGTTGACCCAGTTCTGCCGCCGGGCCAGGTACGGCTGCTCGGTGGCCTGGGTCAGATTGGCCAATTGCGCGGTCAACTGCTGTCTCCCCTTTACCTCAGGCACCGCTTGCGCCAGCTTGATATTTGATAAAACTTGGTGTTACGTGGGTCACATTATGGCTTTAGTGCCGCTCTGACAAGACCAGACAAGACCAGCCCAAGACCCGCCCATCCCGCGAAAGCCCTGGCAGCCCGCGTGAACGCACCGATGTCGACCAAGCCGAGGACCCGGCGGCCACTGCGCCGGGCGCAGCTTTCCGACGAGGTTGCAGCCCACCTGCGCGCGGCGATCATGTCCGGGACGTTGCGCCCGGGCACATTCATCCGCCTCGACGAGACCGCGGCCGAGCTCGGGGTCAGCGTCACGCCGGTGCGCGAGGCCCTGCTGAAGCTCCGCGGCGAGGGCATGGTGCAGCTGGAACCACACCGCGGCCACGTCGTGCTGCCGCTGAGCCGGCAGGACATCGAGGACATCTTCTGGCTGCAGTCGACGATTGCCCAGCAGTTGGCCGCCGCGGCAACCGACCACATCACCGACGCCGAGATCGACGAGCTGGATCGCATCAACAACTCGCTCGAAGCGGCCGTCGGTTCCAGCGAGCCCACCACCATCGCGGGCATCGAGTTCGCATTCCATCGCGTCTTCAACCAGGCCAGCGGCCGGATCAAGCTGTCCTGGTTCCTGCTGAACGCCGCGCGCTACATGCCGGCGGAGGTGTACGCCGCGGATCCGGAATGGGGCGCGGCCACGGTCGCCCACCACCGGGAGTTGATCGCGGCGCTGCGCCGACGCGACGTGGACGCCGTGATCGAGCACACCGTCTGGCAGTTCACCGACGCGGCGGCCCGGCTGACCGTGATGCTGAACCGGGCCGGAAGCTTCGACTGAGCGGTGGCGGCGATCGCGGCTTTTGGTTGTGAAGTCTGGGCTTTGCTTGTGTTGCCTGGGCGGAAATGCGGCCGGAATCCCGCCCTGCGTTCACACCGAAAGCCGTGAGCTCACACGAAAAGCCGCAAGCGCACCCTCGGCGACCGTGCGACTACCCGGCGCCCAGCTGCTCGGCGCGCTGCTTGAGGTTCTCGGCGAGGTGGTCGAGCACGTTGCCGGCCAGCGATTTCACCATCGGCGCGGGGACCGGCAGCGTCGTCTCCACGTCCATGTCCACCGTCAGCAGGCTAGCCGCCCCGGTTTCCACGACGCTGAACAGCTGCTCCTGCTTGGAGAACAGGTCGCCCTGCTGCAGGACGGTCTGGATCTGGTTTTCCCCCGGGTAATAGATCGCCTGGATGAAGGTGGCCTGCATGCCTTGGTAATCGGCGTCGAGCCGCACCTGGCTGGGCCGCCCGTCGTCGTAGCGGGCGAGCACCCACAGGCCCTTGATCTCCTCGTTCCACTCCGGGTAGCGCTCGAAATCGGCGACGATGCCCATGATCGCTGCGGCGTTGGCACTGACCTCGACGGTCTTGCTCAAAACTGGCATCGCGCAAGCCTATCGGGCGACCGGCCGCGCTATTGATCCACGCTGGCTGACGCCAGCAGCGAGCGGATGGCGTCGGGGATCGGCACCGGCTTGCGGCTGGTCCGATCGACGTAGACGTGCACCCAGTGCCCCAGCGCGGTGATCGGTTGCGGTTCGCCGTCGTCGCCGCGGAACACGCCGAGCCGGTACGTGACGCTGCTGCGGCCGAGGCGCGTCACCGCGAGGCCCACGGTGAGGCCCTCCGGGAAATGCAGCTCGGAGAAGTAGCGGCAGCCCGACTCGGCGACGATGCCCAGCGCGGGCGTGGCGAGCGGGTCGATCCCGACGCTGGTATTGATCCACGCGTTGATCGCGGTGTCGAACAGTTGGTAGTACACCGCGTTGTTGAGGTGGCCGAACATGTCGTTGTCGGCCCACCGGGTTCCCACCGGCCACAGCACGGGGAAGTCGGCACTGGTGAGGTTCTCCGACGGAGTCGAGGCCATGGTTTACCAGTACCGCATGGCCTGTCGAAACAGGTCTCCCAGAACCGGTTTCGTCATCTCCCGCGGGGCGTTCTGCAGCAGGCGCTGCTGGGGGTAGGCGCCCTCGGTCAGGGCGGTCGCGTCGTCTTCGGTATAGCCGACGCCGCTCAGCCCGTTCGGCATCCCGACCGCGCGCATGATCCGGATGAGTTCATCGGCGAGCACCTCGCCGGCGTCCTCGGCGCCGGCGCCCCGCGTCTCGGCGCCGAGCAGCCATGCCCCCTCCAGGTGGCGCTCGGGATTCGCCTCGGCGGTGAAGCGAAACGACGACGGCGCATTGAGGATGACGGCCATGCCGTGCGGCACCAGCGGCTCGTCGGGCGGGTAACCCGTGGGGCGGAAGTCGCGCACCAGACCCGCCACCGCGTAGGCCATGCCGTGCGGCGCGTGGACACCGGCGTTGCCGAACGCGATGCCGGCAAGCGTTGCGGCCCACATCATTTGCTCGCGGGCCTCGCTGTCGGCGGCGTCGCGCGTCGCGCGCTCCAGATACCGTCCCAGTAGGCGCAGCGCCTCGCGGCAACCGAGATCGCTCCACGGATTGGCGCCCTGGCTCATCGGCCGCAGGCTGGGCCGGTCGGGGGCGCGCCGCAGCACGTAGGGCCGCGCGGTGTAGGACTCCAGCGCGTGGGACAGCACGTCGAGGCCCGCCGACGCGACGACCTCGGGGGGCAGGCTTGCGGTGCAGTCTGGGTCGACGAGGGCCTCGGTGGGGCGAAGCGCGTGAGAGGCGATGCCGGTCTTGGCCTTCAACGACACAAGGTCGAAGATCGCGATGCCGGTCACCTCGCTGCCGGTGCCGGCCGTGGTGGGGCAGGCGATGTGCGGCTTGAGCGGGCCCGGTATGGGCTTGCTCTCACCGATCGGCGCATTGACATAGGTGAGGAAGTCGGCGGGATGGGTTGCGTAGAGGTTGGCGGCCTTGCAGGTGTCGATCACGGAGCCGCCGCCCAGCGACACGTAGCCGTCGGGGTTGCACTCCCGCGCGAAGCGGGCCGCGTCGGAAAAGGACGTGTCGGTGGGCTCGACGTGGACGTCGGCATAGGTGACGACGTCCAGCCCGGCCGCGACGAGGGAGTCGTGCGTCGTAGCGAAGATGGGCAGCCCGGTGACGCCGGCGTCGGTGAACAACGCCACCCGCCGCAGCCCGAGGGCGCGCGCCCTATCGCCCACCTCCGCGAGGCATCCGCGCCCGAAGGTCACGCGTGACGCGTCGACGGTGAAGGCGCCGTCGCAGTCCTCGGCAGCAATCGGGTAATCGCAGTACGGCATCCGTGCCATCCTAGGCCGATCAGCTGGGCCACCCGCGCCGCAGCGCCTGGCCCTGCAGGGCGAACAACCGCTCGGAGTCCGACCAATCCGGCAGCAGCGAATCGAAGCCGTGACAGGCCCGCGGGAACACGTGCAGCTCGGCGGAGACCCCGGCGCGCAACAGCTGCAACGCGTAGTCGACGGCTTCGTCGCGGAAGGGATCGATCTCCGCGCAGGTGATCAAAGCCGGTGGCAGACCACGGAATTCGCCGCGGCGCGCGGGCACCGCGGCCGACGGTCCGGCCGCCGGACCGAGGTAGTGACGCCACATCAGCTCCGCGGCCTCGCTGTCGAAGGCGGGGCTGGTGCAGAACTCGGCCTTGGACGCGGTTTCGCGATCGTCCAGCACCGGCTGGTGCAGTAGCTGGAACACGACCGCGGGCAGCGACCCGTCGGCGGCGCCATGCGCCAGGCACGCCGCCAGGGCGGCCCCGGCACTGCTGCCCCCAACCGCCAGGCGCGCCGGGTCCACGCCGAGTTCCGTCGCGGTGGCCGCCACCCAGCGCAGCACCGCGACCGCGTCGTCGAGCGCGGCCGGGTAGGGGTGCTCCGGCGCCAGCCGGTAGTCGACGGACACCACCGTGCAACCTCCGCGCCGTGCCAGCTCGACGCACTGCCGGTGATCGGTGTCCAGGTTGCCCAGCGCGAAGCCGCCGGCGTGACAGTAGATCATTGCCGGTGCCGGGTTCGCCTCGCCGCCACGGTAGATGCGCACCGGCAGGTCGCCGGATTCTGTCGCCACGACGTCGTCGGCGATCCGGACGCCCTGGGCGTCGGTGCGTTCGGCGACCTCCCGACGGCGCTGGTCGAACGGCTCGCGCAGGAGCCCGATCGACTCCGCCGAGAAGTCGGTTCGCGTCGTCGCGACGGCCTGCAGGACGGGATCCAGCCGTGCGAAGCCGTCCAGACCGTAGGGTTCTGTCATTCGGCCGGGGCCTGGAAAGTGAAGTCGGCGGCCCTGAATCTGCGCGTCATTCCCCAGAAGCTACGCGCGCTGCGCGGCCACTGCGTCACCACCCGCCCGTTGGGCGCGCGGAAGTAGTTGCTGCACTGGGTGGTCCAGACCGTGCCAACCATCCACCGGTCGACCTTGGCGACGAACGCCGCCAGCGCGGCGGGGCGCACCGAGACGTACGTCTTGCCCCGCCGCCGCATGTGTTTCAGCGCCCGAACGATGTAGCGCGCCTGGGCTTCGAGCATGAAGATCACGCTGTTCGAACCGACGTTGGTGTTCGGCCCGTACAGCATGAAGAAGTTCGGGAACCCGGGGACGGCGATGCCGAAATACGCGTGGGCCCCGTCACGCCACACCTCGCGCAGCGTCGTCCCGCCCTCGCCGGACACGTCCAGCTCGCCCAGGTAATCGGCCGCGGCGTAGCCGGTCGCGCACACAACGACGTCGACTTCGCGTTCGGTGCCGTCCTCGGTGACCAGGCTGCGTGCGCGCAGGCAGCGCGCGGGGCTGCTCAGCACCTCGACATTGGGTCGGGTCAGGGTGGGCAGGTAGTCCGAGGAGAACACCAGCCGCTTGCAGCCCATCGGATGGTCGGGGGTCAGCTTGCGGCGCAATTCCTCGTCGGCGACGGTCTTTTCGAGCATGCCCAGCGCGATCGCCTTGAACTCCTCGGTCTTTCCGCTGCCGTGCTCGATCACCGAGATGTTGGATTCGCTGCGCAGCCACAGCCGGGTGCGGTACAGCTTCTTGGCGAACGGTATGTGGGCGAAAAGCCAGCGCTCGCGTTCGGTGTAAGACCGGTCGGGCTTGGGCAGGATCCAGGTGGGTGACCGTTGCACCGAGTAAACCCGGTCGGCCACCTTGGCCAGCTCGGGCAGCAGCTGCGAGGCCGTCGATCCGGTGCCCAGCACGGCGACCCGCGCGCCCTCGAGCGGGACCGAATGATCCCATCGGGAGGAGTGCATCAGAATGCCGGTGAACGGCTCCTCTTGCACCAGCTCCGGGAACAGGGGGCGGGTGAACAGCCCCACGGCGGACACCACGACGTCGAAGTGGTGCCGTTCGCCGGTGGCCGTGGTCAGGCACCACCGCTGCGCGTCTTCTTCCCAACGCGCCGAGACGATTTCGGTCCGCAACCTCAGGTGGGGGCGCAGGCCGTACTTGTCGGCGCACCGCTGGAAGTACTCTAGGATCTCCGGCTGCGCGGGCCACAGCCGCGACCAGTCCGAGTTCAAATCGAACGAGTAGGAGTACAGGTGCGACTTGACGTCGCACGCCAGCCCCGGATACGTGTTGATCAGCCAGGTGCCGCCGACGTCGTCCTCGCGGTCGAAGATGGTGAACTCACCGAAGCCGGCTTGGGCCAACAGGATTCCCAGGGCCATGCCGCCGGGGCCGGCACCGATGATGCCGACCGACAGGTTGCCCCTCATCGAATCTGCAGGCATTGCCCACCGTCGACGACCAGTTCGGCGCCGGTGATGAACGACGCCTCCTCGGACACGAGAAACGCCACCGCGTCGGCGATCTCGGCCGGTTGGCCGATCCGCCCGAACGCCGACGACGCGGCCAGCCGCAGCTGGGTGGCGTCGTCGAGCATCGGGGTCGCGATGGGGCCGGGGAACACCGCGTTGACCCGGATGCCGAACGGGGCCAGCTCGGCCGCGGCGTTTTGGGTCAGGCCGCGCAGCGCCCACTTGGCGGAGCCGTAGGCGCTGTGCCGCGGGAAGGGCCGGATCGCCCCGGTGCTGCAGATGTTGACGATGGCGGCGTTCGCCGCCGCACGCAGCTGCGCCAGCGTCGCCTGGATGCCGAGAAAGGCACCGAAACAGTTGACGCGCCAGGCGCTTTCGAATCCCTCGGGCGTCTCGTCGGCCAACGAGGCGCGGTGCAGCACGCCGGCGTTGTTGACCAGCGCGCTCAGCGACCCGAAGCGCTCGACCACCGTGTGGACGGCCGCCTCCCACTGCGCCGGCGAGGTGACGTCGAGCGGGATCCCGATCACCCCGTCGTCACCCAATTCGTCCACCGCGGCCGCCAGTTCGTCGGCGCGACGATCGCAGGCGGCCACCGAATGGCCGGCCGAGCGCAGCCGCTTGGCCATCGCCCAGCCCTGCCCGCCGGCGGCGCCGGTCACCAGTGCGACGCGTTGACTCACGATGACGGCACCTCGGGGCTGTCGGACAGGCCGCGGCTGGTGACGAATTGGCAGCGCCGGCGCGAAAAGCGCCAGCGGCCGTCCACGCGGACCAGCTCGTCGTCGTAGAGGGCGGGCCGCAGGTGCAGGTCACCCGCGCGGACGAACAGCACCTGCGATCGGGCTGTGGCAGTGTCGCCATCCACGTCGATTCGCGAGACCCCGGTCAGGTGCAGCCCGCACGGCGCGTCCTGAAACATTTTGCGGATCGCGTCATGCCCCTCGAAAGACTTTCCGTAGACCAGGAATTGGGCGTTCGCGGTGAAGAGTTGCACGCATTCATCGCCATTGCCGGCGTCTAGCGCCAGCGCGTAGGCGGCAATGAGTTCCCGTATGGCGGTCTCGGTCACTGTTCGCGGGCCTCGCGCAGGTGTTCGGCCGCGCCACGCCGCAGGGCCTGCGACTCGGCGGCCAGCGTGATCATCCGGATGCCCAGCGCCGCCATGGCGCGGCCCGTCTTGCCGTCGCCCGCGTGGATGCCGGTGATCAGGCCCGCCTCGGTGGCGGCGCGATGGATCCGGCCGATCGCGTCGAGGAGCGCCGGATGTTTGGTCGCGCCAACGACGTCCACGCCCATCGACAGGGCCAGGTCGGCCGGCCCGATGTACAGCCCGGCCAGCCCTTCGACGGCGCAGATCTCGTCGAGGCCCGACAGCGCCGCCGCGGTCTCGATCATCGCGAACACGCCGACCCGGGACTCCAGTGTGGCCGGGTCGTGGCCCAGGCTGGCGCGCAGCGGGCCGAAGCTGCGGACGCCTGCCGGCGGGTAGCGGGTGGCGGCCACCGCGGCGGCCGCCTCGTCCGCCGACTCGATCATCGCGATGACGACGGCGTCGGCGCCGGCGTCGGCCACTCGCCCAATCGGCGCCGCATCGGCGTTGGGCAGTCGCACCGCCGTGCCGATCGGCACGTGCTCGAGGCGCCGCAGCATGCCGGCGATGTCCGCGTCGTCGATGTAGCCGTGCTGGGCGTCGAAACCGACGTAATCGTAACCGGCCCTGGCGAATTCCTCCGGGCCGAGCAGCGTGGGTCCGGTGATCCAGCCGCCCCAGATGGGGGATCGGCCGCCGTCGAAGACGCTCATTGGGCGATCGCGATCTTGATGCGTTCGGGCGCGGGCCGGCAGGCCAGGTCGAAGGCGCCCTGCACGTCCCGGACGTCTTGGACGCCGAAGGTGTGGGTGAGGTAGGTGCCGAGCAGTTCGGGATGCTCGTCGGCGAACTTGGCGGCGACGTCCAAGACCCGTCGCCGGTCAAGGGTGACACCGGATTTCAGCGTCAGGTTGTTGCGCAGCATCAGGCGCATGCTGATCGGGTAGGCCTCGTCGTCGGCCACGCCGAAATAGAAGACGGTGCCGCCGGGGGCGGTGGCTTCGATGGCGTGCCCCAGGGTGGCCACCTGGTGCCCGACGGCCTCGATGACGACGTCGGCGCGGTCGGCGGGGGCCAGCTGGCTCACCCAACGGTCGCTGGCGGCGCGCACCGGGTCGTCGACACCGAATGCCGTTGCGTGGCCGGTGCGATCGACAGGGTCGACGCCGGTGACCCGGCGGGCGCCCGCCGCCTTGACGACGTAAGAGAACAGCAGGCCGATCGAGCCCTGGCCGATGATCGCGACGTGCCGGCCGGCCAGGTCTGGCAGCTGTTCGCACGCATACAGGACGCAGGCCAGCGGTTGCAGGCCGATCGCCTCCGCCGGGCTGAGCGCCGGGTCGTACGGCGCCAGCATGCTGCCGTCGCTGATCACGCGTTCCATCAGGCCGTCGAACCCGGATGCCCAGCCCACCACCCGGTCGCCCGGACGGTGGTCCGGGTGACGGCTGGCGATCACCTCGCCGGCCACCTCGTGGATCGGGAAGCCATCCTTTTCGGCGGCGCTGCGCCCGTCGTCACCCGGAAGCCGGCCCCTGTTTCCGCGGAAGGCCGGCAGGTCGCTGCCGCAGACCCCGGCGGCCGAAAACCGCAGCAGCACTTGGCCGTCGGCCAGCTGCTCGGGCGTCTTGTCGGGAATCGTCGTCCGCTCGAACTGGTAGGGGGCGACGATCCGGTAGGACCACACGTCAGACCTCCACCGGGATCTTGTTCCATCCCCACTGGAAGCTGGACGGCAGCCGGGTAGCGGCGTCGCCGCGGATCGCGAAGTCGGGCACCCGGCGTAGCAATTCGGTCAGCAGCACATCGATTTCCAGCCGGGCCAGATGGTAGCCGATGCAGAAGTGCTGGCCGCGGCCGAACGCCAGCGAGCGGCGGATGGGCCGGTTCCAGACGAATTCGTCGGGGTTCTCGTACTCGCGCTCGTCGCGGCTCGCCGACGCGAGCAGCGTGATGATGCGCTGGCCGGGCTCGATCGTCTGGTCGTGAATTGTGTACGGCTTGCGCGCCGTTCGGGCGAACCACTGCGCCGGCGCACAGTAACGGATCATCTCCTCGCGGGCGATCGGCACATTGGTGGCGGGGTCGGCGCAGACCGCGGCCATCTGCTCGGGCCGCCGGCTGAGCTCCCACAGCCCGTGGGCGACGATCTTGGGCACCGTCTCGGTCCCACCGATGAAGATGCAGAGCATCTGGGTGGCGACCTCAACGTCGGACAGGGCGCTGCCGTCGGGCAATCGGTAGCCCAGCAGGCCGTCGACCACCGGTAGCGCATCGCCGGAGGAGTCGGCGCGGCGGCCCTCGACCACCGGGGTGAGGTACTCGAGGTAGTTGGGCCGGGCTTGCGCGGTGTCGACGCCCTCGCCGGGCTCGGCCAAGCTGCCGGCGTTGACCGCGGCCAACACCTGGGGTGCGAGATCGTCTGGCAGGCCCAGCAATCCGCACACCATCGACGCGGCGACGATGCCGCCGTACTCCTGGGTCAGGTCGAACGAGCCCCGTGGCAGCAGCTCGTCGAGGCGATCGTTGGCCAGCGTGCGGATTCGGGCCTCCAGCCCGGCGACCGACCGCGGTCGCAACGGCTGTGAGTGCGCGCGACGGATCTCGGCGTACAAATCGGTGTCGAAGACCGCGTGAAACGGCAGCGGGTGCAGCGGCGGGTCGTCGAGCGGGCCGTCGTTGTGCTGAGCGAGCACCGACGCCGGGGGCAGTGTGCCTTCCGTCGCGACGAAGGTCCCGTCGTTGACTTCGAGCACCTGCCAGATGTCCTCGAATCGGGACAGCGCGTAGGTGTCCCACTGCGGCATGTAGTACACCGGGTGCTCGTCGCGCAGGATCCGGTAGTACGGCAACGGGTTTGCCATGACTTCCGCGTCGAACGGATCGTACGAAAAGCTCACTGCAGCGGCGAGGGGGGTAGGGCCTGCAGGATCGAGTCCTCCCAGCCGTCGCGCAGGGCCGGCGCCACGCTCATCCAGGTGACGATCTCGGCGGGTGGGCTGTCCTTCCAGGACGGGTAGTGGTTGGCGAAGCATTCCCAGCCGCCGTCCAGCGCCCAGTAGTGGATGACCTCGTTGTAGCGGAAGGTGGTGGTGAACGAACCCAGCCATCGCTTGCCGGTGCGCTCCGACCAGGGGACGTAGAGCCGCTCCAGCTCGCGGATGTAGTCGTCCTGACGCCCCGGTTTGGTCTGCATGATCTCCTGAATCACCAGCGGCGCAACGAAATTCGCGTCACGCAGCTGCGCGAGCGTTTTGTTGCTGGGTCCCGGGTACATGATGCGCCCCTCGCCGGAGGCGCCGATGCCGGCCAGGAACTCCGACCATTTGCCGGCGGCGACCTCATGGCTGCCGCCGCGCGCCTGGGCGGTGCCGATCCGGGCGTAGTCGGCGAATCCGTCGATCTCCCAGATGATCGTCACCTGTGGCCAGTGGCCGTTGTACGGGGTGGTCTCCCAGATGGCGAACAGCCGGGCGCCGAGCTCGTCCATCATCGGCTGGTAAGTGCCGGTGAACATTTCGGTGAAGGCATCGCTGCGGCCTGATCCCAGTGAGATCGTCTCGTGCAGGTAGAGCAGTGTGTGGCCGTAGTACTTCTTCATCAGTCGAGCCGGGTGGCCATGTCGCACAGCAGCGTCTCGGTGGCATCGACTGACTCGCAGGGCAATCCCGCCGCCGCAAGCGCGTGGCCCTTGAACCTACGGGCGGCCGCGCTGAGCACGTGTTGGGTCCGGGTCATCGCGCGGTCGACGCCCAGCGGCCACCCGTCGCCCCACAGCGCGACCTCGGTCAACCGGTCGCCCAGCGACTCGAGCACCTTTTCCCGCACGAGCGGGTCGGCGGCGAACGCCTCGGCGCTGACCGCGAGGCTCTGGCTTTTCGACGCGGCCAGGTCCGGCCGCGCCTCGCCGTCGAATGCCTGCACGCCGAGGATCCGCAGCGAGCGGGCGTCGCCCCCGTGCGGCAGCAGCGCGGTCACCTGCCAGCCGGCCATCACCCGGTCGTAGAGCCAACCCCCGGCCGATTGCACGACGTCGGAGGCGCTGGCCGCCACGACGTCCAGCCGATATCCCAGGCACTCCGCGTCCCCGCGGGTCGCTCGTGCGGCGCTGACCCGGCGGCTGCGGATGGTGTCGAACGTTGGCGTAACCATCACCGGACAGCGTGACACTTCGACGGAAATTTGTAAAGGTGCCTAGACCCGTCGCGCCTTGAGTTCGGCGAGAATCTCGTCGGTGTGCTGGCCCAATTCGGGCGCCACGGAGCGCGGCGCCCACGGCGTGCCGTGGAAGTCCGCCGGCGTGGCGACCATCGTGGTGCCGGCCTCCCCGTCCGGGACGTCCACCAGGCCGCCCGCGGCGTGGAACTGCTCGTCGGCAATGACGTCCTCGAGCGCGTTGATCGGCGCCCAGAAGAGTTCGGGTTCGCCGGCGAAGGTCTGCGCCCACTCGTCGAGCGGGCGGGTCGCGAAGATCTTGTCCAGCTGGGCGATGAGCTGGACCGCGTTGGCGGCGCGGGACCGGGCGTCGGCGAAGCGGGGGTCGTCGCACCATTCGGGACGGCCGATGGCGCGGCACAGCGGGGGCCAGTGGCGCTCGGCCTCCAGCCCGACGATCCAGAAGCGGCGCCCGTCGGCCGCGGCGTAGTTGTTCATGCACGGGTTGCCCATCGACTCGCGCTGGCCGACGGCGATCGGCTGCCCGGTCAGGAGATAGGTGTTGAGATCGAAGCTCACGGTGTAGGCGCCCTGGCGGTACAGCGAGGTGCTGACCAGTTGTCCCGCGCCGGTGCGTTCGCGGGCGAGCAGCGCCGCGCACACGGCGGCGGCCAGGGTCATCCCGGCCGAGTGGTCGCCCATGCCGCCGCGCTGGAACGGGGGCGTATCCCCGGGCCGGGTGAGCAGGTGGGCCAGACCGGCGCGGGACCAGAACGCGGCGACGTCGTAGGCGGCGCGGTCGGCGTCGGGCCCCGTCTCGCCGTACCCCGTGATCAGGCCGTAGACCAGGCGCGGGTTGCGGGCCGACACCGATTCGAAGTCGAGCCCGAGGCGCTGCAACGCGCCGGGGCGCACGTTGGTCAGGAAAACGTCTGCGCCGGAAAGCAATTCGAACGCGATGTCGCGGCCCGCCTCGGTGTTGAGGTCCAAGACGATGCTGCGCTTGGATCGGTTGTCCATCTCGAACGGCGGGTTGACGCCGAGATCGCAACCCAGCATCCGGCCGAACAGGCGCCCCGGGTCGCCCGTCGGTGGCTCGATCTTGATGACGTCGGCGCCCCAGTCGGCCAGGATCCCGCCGGCGGCCGGTCCGGCCACCCAGACCCCGAGTTCGACGACTTTGATGCCCTCTACCGGTCCGGCCATGACTGGCACCCTAATCGCGTCGAACCGGTTTGAGCGTTACAGGAACCCGTTAGGGCCGGGGAGACCGGCGCGCCCCGCGGCCCCGGCAAGACCAGAGGGTACGGATATGAACTGGATGGTGCCGCTGGTGTGGCCGGCCGTGAGCGTGATCGTCACTTGGCCCGTGCCACCAGTAGCCAGGGTCGAACTCGCGGGACTAATGGAAAAGATGTTGCCGCCGGGAGCGGGGAGGTAGGCGACGGTAGCGCCTCCGGGGGTGTTGTTGAGGATCGTGAAGCCCGTACCGACGTCAAGGGTCACGTTTGGTGCACTTCTGCTGCCCGTCCCACCTTGTCCACCGGCTCCGCCCAGACCGTGTATCCACCCGCCGCGCCCGCCATCGCCGCCATTGCCGCCGTTCAGGACGAACGAGGTGGTCTGGCCGGTGGACACTGTCGCACTGTTGGGTCCGCTGTTGCCGCCCTGCCCGCCGCTCCCGCCGGCACCCCACAACCCGGCGGCCCCACCGACTCCGCCGGTTCCGCCGGTAAAGGCGTTCAAGCCGCCGTCCCGCAACGCCAC